>NZ_VUMR01000020.1 GCF_009696075.1 Holdemanella porci
AGATGGTTGATCGATGAATTATTTCCAAATGAACCTGAAGAAAACTATATGATGCACTGCCCTGAATGTGATCATAAGATGATTGTAAAAAAATAATTCAACAACTAAAGACAAATACAAAATGTTGGCTATTATGATAGCCCTTTTTGTCGTTCCTGATAACCTACAAATTGTGATAATTCGATTTTTTCACATATTACATTTCCCTGTTCCGAAGCCAAAATCTTAATATATTAAAAAAGCTAAATGGAAGGATACAAACACGGTCATTTTTAGATATATATGATTTTAAATTCATATAAATCCACTTTTCATCAATCATACTCGTATTCAATAAGACATGAATAGGATGAATACAATTTTCAAGTTCTTTTACTCCATCAAAAGAATAGGGTTTCCTATTTTCAAACTCTTCAAAACACTTCATATCACTCGTTGCCTCATGCATAGTGACTACTTTATTATTCTCATCAATATATAATTTCATTTTTGGACTCCTTTCATGAAAAAAGATGGACTCTTATTGTCCATCATCTTCGTTTTTCGCATTTGCGATATTTTGTTGAATCTGTTCACTTGCTGCTTTTAATTGATTTGAAAGCTCAGGATCTTTTGCGGTTGTCATATTATCTGTAACAGGACCATCACTAGCTCCGGTCTTCGTCAATTTTAAATATGTCCAGCCATCTGCCGTATGTGTATCATCAATCAAATAATTATAAGAATCAATTTCTAGATCATACATCTTTGAACTATCTTTATTTGTAAAATATGTATCAATTGGCAATTGTTCATTCACAATATTATAAGCACTATCAAGTGCCACATTCGCCACATCATCCGTTGCACTATCTACTAGATCAATATGTACACGTAGTGTTGCACTTAATAAATTCACACTTACCTTTTCTACATTATCAATGTTTCCTAGAGCACTCTCAAGAGATGAGATATTGTCTTTTGTGATGGCAGGATCTAAATCCGCTTTTGAAAAACGACTACCTTCCACAGGTCGATTTTGTCCACCTAAGCTTGTCAACAAAACATATCCTACAATCACAACAGGAATCATAATTATAATAACAGTAAACCATACAAGCTTGTGTCCTTGACCTGTAGGTTTATTGGACGTATGTCTTCTACGCTTCATCTTGGCCATTAAAAAACCTCCTAATAACGTATTTATTATAACACAGTACATAAAAACATTAAAAGTCTGAATGAATCAGACTTTTATCTTTTCTTTAATTCTTCTTGAATCAACTCATTTGTACGCTTAGGATTTGCCTGACCACGACTCGCCTTCATGACCTGGCCTACTAAGAATCCAACGGCACGATCTTTACCATTTTTGAAGTCTTCAATCGATTGAGGGTTGGCATCTAAAACACTGTTAACGATAGCTAAAATAGCACCATCATCACTTACTTGTTTCATACCCTTTTCTTCGATAACCTTCTTAGGATCTTTTCCTTGCATAACCTCTTCAAATACAACTTTACCTTGTTTTCCACTGATTTCTCCAGCCTCGATCACATTAATCAAGCTAGCCAAGTTTTCACTTGAACAAGGTACTTTCGCAAAACTTAAGTTGTTTTTGTTTAAGTAAGCTGAAACATCTCCAATGATCCAGTTACATGCTTTTTTCGCAAATTTTGTTGATTTTAATACTTCTTCAAAGAAATCAGCCATTTCACGATCAGAAACCAATACACCTGCATCATATTCACTCAATTCATAATCCTTCATGAAACGAGCTAAACGAGCATCAGGAAGCTCTTCTAGATTATCCTGAATCGATTTAACCCAGTCAAGATCTAATTGAATTGGGAAAATATTTGGCTCTGGGAAATATTTATAGTCAACATTTCCTTCTTTTTTACGCATTAGAATTGTAGTCTTTTGTGCTTCATCATAACGGCGAGTCGCCTGTTCTACTTTTTCACCAGCATCCAATAATGCAGATTGACGTTCTATTTCTGCTTGAACCGCTTTTTGAACATTCGCAATGGAGTTCAAGTTTTTGATTTCTGTCTTTGTTCCCAAAGTATCTTTATCTTTACTCAAAGAAATATTGACATCACAACGCATACTTCCTTCTTCCATCTTAACATCACTGACATTTAGATATAAAAGATTTTTACGAAGTGTTTCCACATAAGCTGCTGCTTCTTTAGCACTATGCATATCTGGTTTTGATACGATTTCAATCAATGGTGTTCCAGCACGGTTAAAGTCAATATATGTACCTGTATCTTTATGGAACTGTTTTGCGGTATCCTCTTCCATATGAATACGTTCGATGCGAATTTGTTTCTTTTCTCCATCTACATCAATTTCTACATATCCATTTGTTCCAATAGGATGGAACTGTTGCGTAATCTGGAATCCTTTTGGTAAATCTGAATAGTAATAGTTTTTACGATCAAAACGAACCAATGTTTCAAGATCACAATGCATAGCTGTACATGCCTTGATAGCTAAGGCTATAGCCTCTTTATTTACACATGGTAAGCATCCAGGATGTCCCAAATCCACAACACTTGTACATGTATTTGCGATTTCTCCAAAGCGCACAGGAGCACCAGAGAACATTTTTGTATTTGTCTTTAATTCACAGTGAATTTCAATACCAATCGTTACAAAATAATTCATTACTATCCCTCCAAACATTGTCCTTTTAAGCCTGTGCATTCTTCAATCGCACTAGATACATCAAACATTTTTTGTTCTTCAAAAGGCTTGCAAGTTAAATTCACAGCCACAGGCATAGAATCTACTTTTCCTAGTGGAAGTGTAATACTTGGATAACCAGAGAAATTTTGTAACTGCATGTGTTCTTCGGCAAAACTAGATACGCCAAAACGAACATTTGTACTTTCATTGATTAATGGTGCAATCGTTGGTGCTGCAACACTTAATACAGCATCACATTCTTCAAACATCTTCGCGTAAGCTTGAACGATCAAGCGACGAATCTTTTGGGCTTTTCTAAATAAACGATCTTGATTTTCTTCAAACAAAGAATATGAACCAATCACGAAACGGGCACGAACATAGCTTGAGAAACCTTTTGTGCGAGTATTTGTCATGACTTCTTCTAAATTTTGGCCTTCTTCACGCATTCCAAAACGAATACCATCCAGATTTGAATGGTTAGCTGTTGCTTCTGCATTCGCAATTGTCTTATAGACAGGTGCAATCAATTCCATATATTCTTTTGGCATTTCCACTTCAACAATCTTAGCTCCTTTTTCCTCTAATTTAGAAACTAAAGTGTTAAATTGAGCTTTTAATTCTTCGTTTTTCACTTCATCCATTACGGTTTTAAATACACCAATTGTTTTGTTTGTTAGATCCCCATTCAATAATTTTGAATATTCTTTAACCGCTTCATAACTTGAAGTCATATCATGATCATCACGACCGGCAAGTACTTCTAGAGCTAATGCAGCATCTTTTACATTTGTTGTAAAATATCCAACATGATCTAATGAACTCGCATAAGGAATGATGCCATAACGTGAAATACGTCCATATGTTGGTTTAACCCCAACAACACCACAATATGCAGCAGGTTTTCGAATGCTATCCCCTGTATCTGTACCAATAGCCAAAGGTACACATCCTGCGGCAACTAAAGCAGCACATCCACCGCTTGATCCACCTGGAATGCGGTTTAGATCATAAGGATTGTGTACAGCACCTGTGTAGGCATTCTTGTTGGTTCCACCCATACCAAGTTCATCCATACTTGCCTTACATACAAAGTCAGCTCCTGCCTCTCTTAATTTCTTTACGATTGTCGCATCATAAACAGGAACATAGTTATCTAAAATACGGCTACTTGCAGTTGTACGAATACCACAAGTAGAAATGTTATCTTTCAATGCGACTGGAACACCTGAAAGTTTTCCTTTCTTTATGTTATTAGCTTCATCAACCATAGTTACTACGGCATTTAATTTTGGTTGAACCGCATTAATTTTTTCAATAGCCACATTTTTATTTACACAATTTGAAATTTCCATCTTACTTCACCACCTTTGGAACGTGAACATGTCCCATACGCGCATCTTTTACATTCTTCAACGCTTCTTCTTGCGTTAATACATCACTTACAACATCTTCTCTTAAGAATGTTGTAGGTGCTTCAAAAGGATAGACCATAGGTTCTACGCCTTCTGTGTCCACTTTTTCAAAAAGGGATACTTGTTCTTCGACGGCAACGAAATCTTTTTTCAATTCTTCAATTTCTTCATCACTCAAATCAAACTTCAAATCGTTTGCCAATTTGTGAAAATATTCTGTACTGAACTTTTCCATATTCTCCTCCTATATCTTACTGATCACATTACATTCACTTGAACCAGATGCTCTCTCTATCAATGCATACACTGTATCATCATTTAGAACGGTAATCAAATAGTCACATTTTTTTGAACTAAATGTATCCATCTGATCTTTTACATCCTCAATCACGGCCAAGATTTCTCCGGCTGTCTTTCCGTGTGCTGTAATTGTCAAATTTAATTTCTTTAATTTTTTAGATTCAAATTTAGCCTCTCCCGTAATATACGTGTTATCTGGAAGAACTCTTGAAATCTCTTCTTTGAAAGACGCAAACTCCGTTGCAGCTGATGAATCCAAATCTGTAAAGCGTGAACTTGGAACCAATATCCATTCTTGACTTAAAGAAGTAAAACTTCCTTGTCCACCCTTATAATATCCTTCATAGATATAGCCGCCTTTACCGGTTGTATTTGAATCATCTAAGCGATAAGCCGCTATAAAGATTGGAATATTCTTATTGATTTCATTAAATCGCTCATGCATATAGGAAGCTAATTTAGAAAAAGTAACCTCCAAATAATTTTGCATCTTTTCATCTGTAATTTCTACACTCGAACCATCGGATGCATTTAATTCTCCATTAACGACAAGACCTAATGAAATTCCTTTTAGATTATCGTTTGTGTACCAATCTAATTCATACAAGTCCACTAAAATTGTCGCATTTGTCACAATCCCATTTCCCGTATCAAATTCTTCATCGGCACTTGGATTTAGACCATTTGGATTTCCATCACGAACCGTTCCTAATAATCCTCTTGAACCGTCTGTCGCATCCAATTCATCATAATCTAAGAATTGATGTGTCTTATACCCCACCGAAGTTGGTGAAAAATACTTTTTCGATAGATCCATCAATCCACTTTCCATTTCTACACGCAAATCTGTATCTTGGATCAAACCTACATGTTTGCTTCTTGTATCACTGGATTCATAGGGTAAAATAGCTTGATACGAGTCTTCATCCAATGCGTTTGCCTGATTTTTATTTCCGGTAGAACAAGCGCATAAACTCATTGCTAATAAACCAATCAATAATTTATTCTTTAGCATTTTCTACCTCCTGCACAAACTCTTCTTCACTCATTGTCATAACGCCTAGACTTTGTGCCTTTGTAAGCTTAGATCCTGCAGCCGTACCATAAATGACATAATCTGTCTTTTTGGATACAGAACCAGACACATTCGCACCTAAAGATTCTAAAATGGTCTTTGCCTCATTACGCGTATAATGTTCTAGAGTTCCTGTTAATACACATGTTTTATTTGTGAAACGACTTTGTACAACTTTTTTCTTTTCTTGTGTAAAATTACATCCAGCTTGCTTTAATACTTCAATTAAATGAAGATTCTTTTCTTCTTTAAAGAAAGCTACAACACTTTGGGCTGTAATTAAACCAATATCATGAATCATAACTAAATCATCCATACTTGCATGCATTAAAGTATCGATGTCACCAAATTGTTCAGCTAAAATCATTGCGGCTTTTTTACCAACCTGACGAATTCCAAGTCCATATAAGATGACACCCAATGGTTGTTTTTTACTATTTTCAATCGATTCAAGAAGCTTATCCACCGACTTGGTTTGATAGCCTGGTTTTTCAATCAATTCATCATAGTAACGATTTAAAAAATAAATATCTTCAATCGAATTTAAATAACCCCATTCGTGTAATTGCTCAATTTTCTTATCACCCAAAGTATCAATATTCATCGCATCTCTTGACGCAAAATGAATCATACTTTCGACAACACGAGCAGGACAATCTTGGTTGATACAATAGTGTGCCGCTTCATCAGGTAGTCGTACTAAATGGGAGCCACAAATTGGACATGTCGTTGGAAAATGATATGGCACTTGTGTTCCATCTCTTCTTTCAGGTACACTTGTTACCACTTCAGGAATAATTTCTCCAGCCTTTCGAACAACAACAATATCACCAATACGAAGATCTTTATTGGCAATCATATCTTCATTATGTAACTGAGCCGCACTCACCGTGGTTCCGGCAACACGAACTGGTTCTAACACAGCGTTAGGCGTAATTTTTCCGGTACGCCCTACTGTAATGACAATGTCTTTTAATCGCGTCAAAACTTCTTGTGCTGGAAATTTATAGGCAGTCGCATAACGTGGTACTTTAGCAGTGCTTCCAAGTCTTCTTTGATCGGCTAAATTATTTAATTTAATGACCATACCATCAATTTCATAAGGTAGATCCTCACGTTTTTCTTGAATTTCCTGTATAAATTGCCAAATTTCATCAACGGTTGTACAAACTTTACGCAATGGATTTGTTCTAAAATGCATCTTAGACATTGCTTCTAAAGCTTCTTCTTGTGTTTGTACCGCAAAATCAGACGCATTCTGGAAGTAATACCAATAGGCATCTAATTTACGACTTGCACACACACTTGAATTCAATTGGCGAATGCTTCCTGCAGCTGCATTTCTTGGGTTCGCAAAAGGGGCTACCCCTTTTTCTTCTTGTCTTTTATTTAATAGTTCAAAGCTTGCCTTAGGCATATACACTTCACCACGAACCTCAACATGTCGCGTTTCAGGAATGTGCATAGGAATGGAAAGGATGGTTTTTACATTGTTTGAAACATCTTCTCCAACTATTCCATCACCCCTGGTCACAGCTCGAGTAAAGTTACCATCATCATATAGTAATGCCATCGCAAGTCCATCGTATTTGCATTCTACGACAAATTCTGGATTCGAAACGCTTTCCGATATTCTTTGAACAAATTCTTCAATTTCTTCTTTATTAAACACATTGCCTAAGGACAACATTTGTGAATCGTGCGTAACCTTTTCAAATCCCTCAAGTACAGACCCAATGATTCTTTGACTAGGACTATTCGCATCCTGCATTTCTGGATGTTTTTCTTCTAATGCCATTAATTCTTGCATCAAACGATCGTACTCTTGATCGGTAACGCTTGGATTGTCATAGACATAGTATTCAATGGAATATTTTTCTAATTCTTTACGTAAGTCTAAAATTCTTGCCTTTTCATTCATCATACTCACCTAGGCTTTCTTTAAAGAAGGATGTGATGCATTTAATTTTTTCACACCAATCGTATGACCAAAGGCAATGGTTGCGACATCCCCACGTATTTCAAGCACAACACCCTGGCCATAAATCGTATGTTCAACCGCATCCCCTTTACGTAAACGTATTTTCTTTTTATTAGCACCAAGCTTAGATGGTCTTCCTGTTAAGGATTGAGACACAACAACCTTTGGTTGTTCTGGTGCTTCTTCTTTTTCTTCTTGTTCAATATATTCCATTGGGATTTCAGCTCTAAAACGACTTGGTGTTTTAAACGCATCCTGCATATAACTAAAGCCTGTATTCCAAGAAATATACAGTGTTTTTTTTGCACGTGTCATCGCAACATATAGAAGTCTTCTTTCTTCTTCTAATGCCTTCATACCACCTTCATCACATGCTCTAGAACTTGGGAATACACCATCGTTAAAGTTAACTAAGAATACTGTGTCAAATTCTAGTCCTTTTGCGGCATGTACCGTCATTAAGCTGACTGTATTTTCACTTGTTTCCTGTGTTTTATCCGTAAACAAGGCAATATCTTGTAAATAAGATTCTAAAGTCATTTCTGGATCTTCAATCATACTTTGGGCAATGTCTTCTTTTAATTCCTTTAAATTATCAATACGGTCCTGACCACTTTCTCGATCTTCTTTCAACATCGAAATATAGCCTGTTGTATCTAATACATAATCCAAGAAATCTTCTAACGTATAATGCTCTCTATTTTCACGTAGATCTTCAATTAAATCTACAAACATTTCACATTTCTTCGTAACTGCTGTACTTAATCCAATTGGATCTTTCATGACATCATATAAATTCATATGCCTTTCTGCGGCTTGTCTTTGAAGATTTTCAATTGTACGTGCACCAATACCACGACGAGGTACATTAATCACACGTAGTACATCCAAATCTAATGCCATTTGGTCTGGATCTTCTTCGCTACGGTTTGTACATAATCTTAAATAGCATAGGGCATCTTTAATTTCTTGTCTTTCATAGAAACGAATACCCCCATAGATTACGTATGGAATGCCGACCGATTTAAAGATACGTTCAAAAGCACGTGAAGAATAGTTCGAACGATAAAGAATCGCCATATCTTTGTATTCTAAACCTTTTTTGTGCTTTTCATTTATTTGACGAGCCACAAAGATTGGTTCTTCACTATCTTCTTTACCTTCAAACATTGTGATTTTTTCATCACCAGGAAGTTTTGTGTATAAATCTTTATCAATACGTTCCTTATTGTATTTAATAACTGCATTGGAAGCATCTAGAATTGGCTGTGTTGAACGATAGTTCTCATTCAAAATTACAGTTTTACATGGTTCAAAGTCTTTATTAAACTTCAAAATGATGTCAACACTGGCTCCACGCCAAGTATAAATAGTTTGGTCTGGATCTCCTACAACACATAAATGTGTATTCTTTCCAGTTAGTAGTTTAATAATTCCATATTGAATTGGATCCACGTCCTGGAACTCGTCTACGTGGATGTAGTCTAAACGGTTTTGCCACTTCTCACGAACAGAAGATACGCTATTTAATAAGCGGTGTCCCTCCAGCAACAAATCATCAAAATCCATAGCCTTCATTTCATTACGACGTTTTTCATAACCGGCATAAATTTTAGCTAAAGTAATACTGACATCATCCATTGCCATATTACCTGCCATTTGTGGATCAATATAGTTTGTCTTATAAGCACTAATGGCACCGAGTGCACGATTATAAGAAATCGTTGTTTTATCCACTTCTAATGTTTTATAAATCGGTTTTAAAATAGCCTTTTGATCTTCTGGATCCATAATTGCGAATGTTTTTGGATAACCAATCAAATCCGCATCTTCTCTAAGCATTCTTACGCACAAAGAGTGAATCGTTGAAATACGGACTACGCTTGCCATACTACCTAGTTGTGCTGTTAGTCGCGTTTTCATTTCATTTGCCGCTTTATTCGTAAATGTGATAGCCAAGATACGATTTGGTAAAATACCACAATCTTGGACCAAATAAACAATACGTGCCATTAAGACACGTGTTTTCCCGCTACCAGCACCCGCAATAATACGAACATGTTCGTTAATTGTCGTTGCAGCCGTTCTTTGATTTTCATTTAATGTATCTAATATTGAGTTACTCATAATTTTTAATCACCGTATCAATTTTACCATAAACCCAAAAAAAGTGCTCAGAAATATGAGCACTCAAAACCTCAGAAAACGAATACCTTCGTATTTACTTTATTTATTGGTAAAACTCTTCACAATAGCTTTGACAATTTCTATCTTCTTATGTTTTGGCGTTAACACAGAAGACACAAATCTATAATCCATCAACAACGTATCAACAGATGAATAGCCATATACTTTTGTTGTCTTCTCTAACACTTTATCTAGTCTTGTTGCGTTTCAGTAAAACCAGATTCCTTAATACATTGTTCTAAGAAAGCTAAATCCTTTTCCTTGGCACATACATCGTGGAAATATAAGAATTTTTCTTTATAGCGAAGTACAGCTTCTAATACATAGATACCATCTTCTTGCCATGAATCCATCCAAATTGTCTTCTTATCATATTGCATTGGATCTTGTTCCATAATATGATCTAAGTTTGTGACAATACCCGGTTGTTTACTGGCCTGAATCAACCAATCCCATTGTGCTTCATCTGTATATGGTGACATTAAACACAACGCTTGATTTACTGGATCATAGCTTCTTTCTGCGGCACCACTGGCAACAACTCTTGCATCTTCAAATAAGTGATACACTTCTTTAATGCGATATTGAATGGCTTCCTGCTCCATATTTTTGGCATTCTGCAATTTATTTTCTCGATCCAATTGTTCACACAAATCTGCATATACATCCAAAGGCAAATCAATTGTATGATCTTTTTCATAAGCAGCTTCCATATATTCACAAATATCATTGGCATGTTTAATGGTTGTTTCATTCATTAATGTGTATTTGCCAACACCCTCTTTAGCAAGTAAAGTCAACGCACAATTCTTATAGAATTTGGCATCTCTTTCCCAATCGTTCCAAACATAGAAAGAATCCATTAAGTCGCGAGTATTCATATGTTTAAATTCTTTTAAATCCAAATCTCCCTGACTTGTTAGGATACGATCTTCCTTTTGAAGCGGTAAGAAATAAGTTTCTTCATACATATAATTCTGTTGACGCATCACTTCATTTTCTAAAAGAACACCACGAATATAATCTATTTCATCCTCATACATAGAACTTAATCGATCAAAATCCTCATCCTTATCAAATTCCATATCATCCATTAGTTCATATTCTCCAGGAACTTCTTCCTGAATATCTTTAAATATATCTACCACAAACGCATGAAAGCCTGGACCTGCATGACGGGTATTGGCACGTAAAACCATATCACCATCTTCTTCTGTCACAACAATCTTTCCTTGTGGACAAACCAAGATATCAACATGATCATAACGATCTTCAATTTGCACTTCTTCTCGTCTTGCGATAAGGCCTAAAACTTCATACAATTCATTCATTTCTTTTTCATTTCGATCTTTACAAATCATTTGAACAAACATGTTAAAACCTCCTTCTAGAGTTACTCTCTATTATATCATAGTTGGCAAATGTATGTTATAATAAAGCGGTTAAAGGAGAACTAAGTATGAATCAAATTGCTAAAGAATGGCAAGACTATGAAGTTATTGATACTGGAAATAAAGAAAAACTAGAAAGATGGAATCAAACGATTCTAAGAAGACCGGACCCTGTGGCAATCTGGCCAATTGAAGATGAGCGTGCATGGAATAAAGCCGATGCTGTTTATCATCGTTCTAAATCGGGTGGTGGTCATTGGGAAATGAAAAAGCCTGTTAAAGAATTCTGGACAATTGGATATAAGGGATTGCGTTTTAAAATTAGTCCAACCGGATTTAAACACACAGGACTATTCCCTGAACAAGCCAGCAACTGGGATTTTATGGCTAATAAGATCAAAGAATCAAAGCGTGATGATTTAAGAATCTTAAATCTATTTGCCTATACAGGTGGTGCTACCATGGCTTGTTCAAAAGCTGGAGCGAAAGAAGTTGTGCATGTTGATGCTTCAAAAGGTATGATTCAATGGGCAAAAGAAAACATGCAACTTTCTAATTTACAAGATCGTACGATTCGCTTTATTGTCGATGACTGTATTAAGTTTGTTAAAAGAGAACAAAGAAGAGGAAGAAAATACGATGGTATCGTAATGGATCCACCTAGTTATGGTAGAGGGCCTAATGGAGAACTTTGGAAATTAGAAGAAGAATTATTCCCATTAATTCAAGAATGTATGAAGATCTTAAGCGATGATGCGCTATTCTTTATTGTGAACTGCTATACAACTGGATTTAGTTGCTCAACATTAAATGAAGCTTTATCAAGATCCATTCAGAAAGAAAAAGGCGGACACATTGAATGTGGTGAAAACTTACTTCCTGTAACGACAAATAATAGTGTATTACCATGTGGAATCTTTGGAAGATGGACGAATGACTAGTCCATCTTTTTTGTTAAGAAAAAGAAAAAAGGAAGAAAACTCTTCCTAACAAACCATCCACTCGGGATAGAATTGAATCCCATTTTTGATCATACGATGAATCAAAGGTCTTCCCAAAGTTTGAAAATAATGTTCAATCGTTGTGACTTGTAAAACCAAAAGATCGGCTGTTTTTCCAATTTCAATCGATCCACGATCTGATAAATTAAATTCTTTAGCTGGTAAAGATGTCATACTTTCTAATAATGTTCTTGAACACACTCGATGCGTTTGAAACAACATATAACTAATGGGTGCCATACTATATACATAGGAGTTTGGTAGTCCAAATCCACAACTCATTAAAAATGTTTCTGGAATTTCATTTTTCAATTCACTCAATCGATGTAGCACTGGTAATTTTGGCTGGTTTTTCTTATAAAACACATCCTGTTCTAACTTCATTCTTTGCGTATTTGGATTGTCACAAATTAAAGTTAAGATTCCATTTTGACGCATCGCATACAACGCATTGATATCTTGTCTTAATTGATCACCTAAACGTACGTGTGTAAAACTTTTAAATTGACAATCAATAAAAGCAGGCACAACACACTCGCCTTGTGCATCAATGACACGAGTTGCAGGATCTAGCCATTCTTTATAAGAATCCGTATTGATTTCAATGATCTTATCATGGTGACATGCAATAAAGGCATGATGCAAGATTGTAAAATCCTTATCACATGTATATAAGTTTTCAATATTTTTAATCAGTAAAGTTGCCTTCATGATACATGTGACCTTCCTTTCAATAGATGCTATAATAATTATACAACGAGGTGATGCGAATGTCTTTATTTAATCGAAGAAAGAAACCTATAATAGTTACAATCCATGGATTTGGAAGAAATCTAAGTCATGAATTCGATTCATTAGCGCGCTATTTAAAAGCTAAAAAATATGAAGTAATTCAATTTGATATGTACGATTTAAACAATCCAAATGATGCCAACTACAAAGATTGGGTACAAAGATGTGAAGCCAAATTAAGTCTAGCTATTAAAGAAAATCCTAACGTGATTCTAATTGGTTTTTCCATGGGAGGCGTAATTGCCAGTTATTTGGCAAGCATTTATAAAGTACAATCTTTAATTCTTTGTGCACCTGCCTTTGAATATCTTGACATTAAAAAAGTAACAGGTTTATTTAAAAAATCCGACAAAGAAAAGAAAGGCCCAAGCTCAAAACAATACCAAGCCTTCACAAAAATTGTTTCTCAATACAAAGAATCTATTTCACAAATTGAATGTCCGGTCCTTATGTTGCATGGAACAAGTGATGAAGTCATTGCTCCATCAAGTTCTTCTCATGCCTATAAGAAGATTCCAGCCCAAAAGAAACGTTTGATTTATATTGAAGATGCCAAACATAGAATGTTGTATGATGGAAGAATGGAACAGACTATATTTACAATCATCGAACAAATGCTTGAAAACAGAATATTTTAAAACCTTACTCAATTGATTCAATAATTAATTTGTGATAAACTACATTTGCTAGGAAAAACATACGTTTTGAGGAGGCAGTCTTGTTAGCGACACTGCTTCCTTTTTTTTGTAAAATAATAAAGCCAGTTTAAAATGTCCTGATTTGAAAAGATAAACAAACCATTTTTTCACACGAATCTAAAAAAAGACCAATCAAATTTGACTAGTCTACTTTAAAAGTTCCATTTTTCAAATCTTCTGCTAAGAAAGGCATAAAGTAAAATGGAATCGTAACCAATTTCTTTTCATGATCATACCCATAATTATTCTTTGATACTTTAATCGCCATTTCAAATGAATTTTGGTTTGAAAATTTATCTAAAGAATTTAAAACACCTTTACCCTTTTTCACATCTAAAGGATACAGTTTGTTATCGGATTCAATAATGAATTCTAATTCTGCATCATTTTTTCCACGCCAATAATATAATCCAATACCTTTTGCGACTAATTCATTCGCAACATAGTTTTCGTAAAATATACCAGATAAAGTATTCTCTTTATTTGGAGCAACAAAAGAAGATGCATTAATTCCACTTTGATATGAGAACATACCAATATCTCCCAAAAACAATCTGAATTTACCTTCTCCATCAGGAATCAGAGGCATTGTGACATGTTGTTTTAATTGGAAAGATTGATTCACAATATGAGCTAAGGTCAACCATTGAATTGGATGGAAATAATCTCTCGTTTTTGTCTTTTCTTCAATAAATCCGGGTGAAAAATTCTTAGATTCTTTATTTAGCTGTCCATATATATTTGAAAATAAATTCTTTGAACGTAAACAAGATTCTCGACTTGCCTGATACAATTCCATATCGGATAAATAGTTATCGTACAAATCCTTTAATACTCTTCTTGATTCTAGAAAACTATTGGATTCAAAGTATGTATTCACTGCTTCAGGCATACCTCCAATCAGTAAATATTTATAAAACTCATTTAATACTAATTCATGAATACTACTGCTTAATGGAGTTCTACTCTCATATGCCTTTTTTGTCACATTAAACAATTTTTCATTGCTATTCAATAAGAATTCATCAAAACTTAAAGGGTATATAGTGAGTTGTTCAATCTTACCAACAGGAAACATAAACTTTTGTGTGGATCCATTTCTTGTTAATTCTCTTTGAAGACGAATTCGTACCATTGATCCTGTCGCAATGATTGGAATTTCTCTAAAATCCTGGCAAAAATATTTTAAAGAAGAAATAATATTCGGACATTCTTGTATTTCATCAAATATTAAAAGTGTATTCTTAGTAATATCTTTACCTTTATATAAGCAAATATATTCAATTATTTTTTCTGCATTAGCTGTATGATCACAAAAATCGCGTATTTCATCTTCAATTTTAAAATCAATATATATATAAGAATTTGAATAATATTCTTCGGCAAATATATCCTTAACAAGATATGTTTTACCCACCTGACGAGCGCCCCATACAATAAGTGGTTTTCGATTCTTTCGAGCATTCCATTTTGTCAATAAATTCGTCGCATTTCTTAACATATATAATCTCCTTTATATATGGGTATTATAGCACACTTTCATCCCTATTTACACCTTTAAGCACTTTTTTATCAACTTCATTTGCACCTACAAGGACTTTTTTTATTTCTCCATTTGCACCTTTAAGGACTTTTTTTGTTTTGTGGTTTGCACCTGTAAAGAAAAAAGCCTGTATTTCTACAAGCTTAATCACCAATAATTGAATAAAACTGATCATAAGAAGGTTTTAATACTTCATATATATCTGGCTGAATACGATATTGCGTATAATCACGCAATCTTCCATCCTCTTCTTTTTCAATGACTCTTCTCTCAATCATTTTTTTATTCTTTAATAATCCGCCCTGTTTGACATCTCCCTTATATTCCAAAGGCTCATTATCATTATCTAATAGTTCTTCAAACAAAGCCTTATCCTTTTTGTTTAAAGATGTCATAAAATTCCATAAATCTGGAACATTCATCTTTTTCTCTTTCCTAAAAAACATAATCATCACCTATTCTTAATACCATTAAAACTTCTCTATTTTACAACGATGTTCTTTTGTCTTGGAATCATAAGTAATTCCAACCAATAATAAATTATCGGTATATTCTCGAATCGATTGAGGATATACTTTTTCCTTGATTTGATCTAATGCACTTTGAACATTATGATTCCATTTTAACTCCACCAATAAGGCAGGATAATAATCTTTATATTCAGGTTTAGGGATATAAACAAAATCCGCAAATCCTCTTCCTGTTGGCAATTCTCGTATTGGTTTAAAATAATATTTCAAAGTTGATAAATACGCAATCGTTAAAACACTGCTCAAACTATTTTCATTATGATATGCAATATTAGAAGCATACGTATTATGAATCTTTTCCATTTGTTGAGCTACAACTTCTGTCTCCATTTGACAAGTTGCTTCCAAAATGGTATCCGATTCCCTTTCAAATTGAATTAAATCATTCCATTTATCTTCTGAAACAGAATTCACAAATTCTTGTCGGATTTCTTCATTTGGAATAAATACCGTCTTATATGTTTGATTGTATCCCAAATATCCTAAATGAACCAATGCCGTTAAGACATCATCCATATTTTTAAATGAAACCATATCATTTTGAAAAGACGTTGTCTGCATCTTCACTTCATTACCACTTAACATTTCTAAAACAGCTTCTTTTAAGCCATCAAAATTCATTTGAATCAAACTATGAATTGATTCATAGCTACTTGTCTGTGCCCAATAACTTTGAAACACACCTAAAGTAAATAAACTCACAACGGCTTTCGGATTATATACATGCTGATGATTTAAGTAATATCCATCATACCATTTCTTGATTCTATCAAAATCTATATTGTATTTATTACTTAATCCTTTTACTTCCCCCTCTGTAAATCCAATAAAAGAAGCCAATGGACCTGGATTCAACATTGTATATTCATCAAAATTATTCAATGCGGACTGTGTCATTGTTCTTTTGATTGGTAAAATACCTGTTAAATACGCTAATGCGATATAACGAGAAGGTTGTGATCCTTTAAATAATCCTTTTAAGAAATCGATATATTCTTCTAGTAATTTTTTATTATTCGCATTATCACGAATCAATACATCCCACTCATCAATGATTACCACAAAGCGATGTCCTGTTTCATCATTGATTTTAGAAAGTGTACCAGACAAAGAAATAATTCCATTATAGTCAATATTGGAATATTCATTCTGTAATTCATGCATACAACTCTCTTTGATATAATTTACAATATCATTTATATTTTCAACTTGATCTTTACACCATTGTACATCAATATGAATGACATCATATTGATTTATATACTTCTCAAATGTAGAACATGAAGAAATCGTATATGGCTGAAATAATTCTCTAGAATCACATCCCTTTGAATAATAAGCACAAAGCATATCGGCAGTCATGGATTTTCCAAAACGTCTAGGTCTTGAATTACAAATGAATTTAGCTGTGGTTGAAAGCACACTATTTGTATATTCAATTAAACCCGTTTTATCCACATATATTTTTGAATGAACCGCTTCATTAAAATTCGCATTATCAGGATTTAGAAATATAGCCATATAGATTCCTCCTACACCACTATTATATCAGAAAAAGACTGTAGAATTTAAAAAACGAGATGTTAATTCATCTCGCCTTACTTCACTCCATGGCTTTTTAAATAAGAAGGTATGATTTTTATAAAACAAATGATTGTCACAATACTTGCATAAATATCGGCTATTGGTTGTGCATAGAAAATATTAGAAACTCCTAAAAAAGCAGGCAATAAACATGTACAACACAAATACATCATCTTACGATTTAATGATAAAAATAACGATAATTTTACATTAGATAATCCTGTAATTCCATCCACTAAAACATATTGAATGGACATCATCAAAATACCTAAACAGAAGATTTTAATAGCCTTATCTGCGATTGGCATAGTCATGGTATTATTAGTAAACATAGCCACAAATACATTGGAGTAACACATTGAAATAATAAACATAACAAGGCAGAATAAAAACGCAAATGAAATCACAATTTTAAAAGCTTCTTTGATCTTCTTTAAATTTTGCGAACCAAAATGATACGCAAATATCGGTTGTGTACCCGAACTAATACCAAGTAATGGTCCTGTAATCAATAAGAAATAGCTTTGAGCTACAGTAATAGCCGAAATATAAATATCACCCATATTTCCACCATACTTTTGAAGCATCATATTCATCACTATTAAAATGATTGAATCGGATGCGATAATCAGAAATGGGGAAAATCCAAGTTTAACAATATGCTTCATCTTCTCTATAGATAAATCTTCTTTTCTCAATTTGATCTTTGATTTGAATCTTAAAAAACAAAGCACGAACATACAAGATAAAAACTGTGCTACAACTGTACCAATGGCTGCTCCAGCCACACCAATCTTTAAAGTATGAATCAAAATAAAGTCAAAAATAATATTTGTGATGGCGCCAATACATACACTCAACATTGCGATTGTGGCATAGCCTTGTCCCGTTATAAAATAATTCAATCCAATTGACATTAAGGCAAAAAAAGTTCCTAATGTATAGATTGTTAAATAGGTATTGGCATAAGGATAAAGGGCGTCACTGCCTCCAAACCAATAGATCAAATTGTGTTTTAAAAGAATGAATCCAAGTGTTAAACAAACAGAAAGAACAACCAACATCACAAAGCTGTTATATAAGATTTGACTGGCCCTTTTCTCATTCTTTTGCCCTAAACACATGGATAGCCAAATCGAACCACCAATACCTACAAGTGTTCCAAAACTCGATAATAAAGTAATGATTGGCCCACATATTCCAACGGCTGCCAAACACACATTTCCCACTTCTTCAATTTGTCCTACAAACATACGATCGACAATGGAATATAAAATATTGACGAGCTGTGCAATCATACTCGGTATAGCCAACCCCATAACAAGCTTTAACATGGGTGTATTTTCAAAATCATTTTGTCGCATTTTATACTCTATACTCTTTAATATAATCTTTAGCTTCGATCAAATCTTTCGCAGTATAAATCGTCTGCTTCTTTTGTACATCTGTAGGTGCAATGATATCTGGTACTTGAATACAGTCAATACTAGCCCTATAAGCTGCTTCAACACCAACTACACTATCCTCTAAGACTAGAGCATTTCTTGCGTCTGTATCCATTTTCTTTAAAACACTTAGATAAATTTCTGGATCTGGTTTACGATTTATGACTTCATCCCCACATAATAAATAATCAAAACGATCATATACGCCAACTCGTTTTAATCTTTCTTCAGTAAGCTCTCTTCTTGTCGTTGTAGCGACAGCCTTTTTAATATGATATGCATCTAGAAAATCTAGGATTTCATTTAAACCTGGCTTTACTGGCACTTCCTTTTCCAACATACCATATCCAATGCGTTCCCATTCTTTAATTACCAATTCTTGAATGTCAGAAGATAAATATCGATCTAACACTTCTTTTTCATCTCTACCACTTTTACCAATCAATTTTGGAAATAAAGTAGAACCCATATTTTGAATACCATACTTATTACCCGCCTGATCAAAAGCTTCTTTCCATACGTTTTCCGTATCTAGCATTAACCCATCAACATCAAAAACAACTAACTCTAACATGTGCATCCTCCCCTATATGCGAAAAGCCCATCTGGGCTTTACTTTTAGATTATACTCTAGTATTCACAAAATCTGTATAGTCATTATTCGCATCACGATTTGGATCTAAACCATGAAGTTCAGGTACAAATACAGATATGATTTGAATCAAGTAAATGATAGAAAATATTGAATGATCCACATGATATAAATCAACAGGATAAATATAATCCTCATATGCATAACTTTGATTTGTGATCAATAAAACTGGAATTTGTTTAGATTTAAGATATTGATATGTTTTGTACATCAATTCCTTTTCCGTACCATCATCCAACAACAATACATTTGAAAATGTATTTAAAGATCTGTGCATACCATGTGAAAATTCTAAAATATCATTAAACATGGTTGGCATACACATGGTTTCCATTAGTTTAAGCTGGCCTTCTAAACAAGAACCAAATTGCATTCCATCACCGATCACATAGATATCTTTCATATCTTTTCCATAACTTGCATCTTTAAGCCAAGATACAAAACTATCCATTAATGATTCAAGATTCTTAATTTCATTTTTTAACTCTTCAAAATATTTCTTCACTTCTTCATTTGAAACAAATCCCTTGAAATAACCTGAATATATACCAATCAACATCAATAATAATAAAGTACAACTATACCCTTTTGTCTTAGCATTACTATCTTCTTCATCACAATGATAATAAAGAGTGTAATCTCCTAATGTATCCATAGGTGAATCTTTTACGTTTGTAAGTGTTAGAAGTGTAAAGCCTTTATCTTTCATTTGTTCTAGAACTTCTAAAACACCTCGACTCGTGCCTGTTTCACTAATTCCAATCACCAATGTCTTATCTTTATTTTCATAATTGATGGATTTGGCATTATGCTTAAAGTTACTTGGTGTATAGACATATACACGAACATGGGCCATATCACTTATAAAACTAGCAACTGAAATAGCTGCATTATAAGAACTTCCATGTGCACATATATAAATGGTATCAAAATCCTTTACTTTTTGAATAACCTCTTTATTTTCTGGATTATTTAAGATATTCAATAAATATGTAGGCTCTTCTTCTATATACTGCCACATTATGCTTCGAAGCATTTTACCACTCCTCATCCGATGAATCATCCTCTGATTCTAGTTGCTTTTCAAATTTACCAATTTGAGTTTGACCAACCTCACAAGCCTTATTTGCGATTTCAATTGCACTCGATCCCATATTACGCATCATAATACATTCAATCAACATACCTAAATTTGTGCCGTAGACAACTTGGATCTTATCATTTTCTAAAGCTTCCATAACAGCCGTATTAAATGGAGATCCACTTAGTAAATCTGCAAATACGACAATTTCATCATCAAATTTACTTAATGCGTTATGCATATTTTCTTTCAATTCAGTTGCTGTATCCCCTTGTGGAAAATCAACAACTTCTATCCCTTCTAGACTTTGCATGATCAACTCTACACTTGAAGCAATGCCACTGGCAAAATGGCCATGACCTGTAATAAGAATTCCTACCATATATCTTCCTCCATAATCTGTTTTAGTGAACTAATAATTAAATTTGCGTCTGTCAAATCTTGATAAAGTTTACTATTATATAATCCCATAACTTTTAGTCCTGCTTTTTTTGCAGCTTCAATTCCATACTCCGAATCTTCTACAACCCATATTTCATCTTTAGAAACACCGATTTGTTTACATGTATATTCATAAATTTCTGGATCTGGTTTTGTCCTTTTAAAATTTTCTCCACTCACAATATATTTAAAATAGGTTTCAATCTCACATTGTTTTAAAACATCTTCAATATTGTCCATTGGAGAAGATGAAGCAAGTGCCATCGTAATTTCGTTATTCTTTAAATATGCAAGTAATTCCAATACATAAGGCATGCGTATTTTTAAATAATCCACTTTATGATTTTCAAAAAATGTTTTCTTTAAATCCTGTGCCCTTTCTACACTTATGTCTAATCGACTTGCGATAAATTCGTCTTCTGTCTTTCTAGAACAACCAATAAGAAAGAGGAGTTCTTCTTTTTCAATAAAAACTCCTCTATCTTTAAAAAACTGCATAAATAATTCTTGATATTTCACTTCACTATTTATTAGGACACCATCCATATCAAAAATAATAGCTTTCATTAGTCTTTGTAGTGAGCTAAATTTTCGTCAAATGGGTTGATAGCTGTATCAATACCAATATCCTTAGCGCCTTTTGCGGCAACAAATTGGAATGGAACTGTAAACATCAATGGAGCCAAATATTTATTTGTCTTAACAGAGAATACACAGTCTCTAGGATCGTTTCCTAAATCTTTACATGTGATAAAATGAACACGATCTGTGTATTTTTTAAAGGATTTACTGAAATCTACACTGTGTTCAAATTCTCCTTCATCACTTCCAATAATACAAATGGTTTGTTTTTTAGAAATAGCCATTGTAGGACCATGAGAATATTCTTCAATTTCATATCCCAATGCAGGAAGTCTTAACATTTCTCCAACTTTTAATTGAGCTTCAATTGCTGTCGCAAAATCAATACCATAACCTAAGAAATATAAACGATCACTATTTACAATGGTTGTGCGGTTACGATCATACCAAGCTTCACTTTCATCGACTACAGTTTGGAATTGATCTACCAATTTCTTAGTCTCATCTAAAGCTTTTTCATATTCAGCATCACTCATCTTACCAGTTACATGAGCGCATTCAACAGCCCATAGATATACAGAAATAACAGATGTTGTATATCCTTTTGTTTCTGGTGGAGTCAATTCATCCCCAACTAAAAGATGTACTTTTGTATCTACATATTTAGTGATTTCACTATTTAGATTCCCCGTGATTGCCAAAGTATGATAACCTTCTTGTTGTGCAAATTTCATGACTTCACAAGTCGAAATAGATGTTCCAGATTGAGAAATACCAACATATAGAATTTCATCCTTCTTTAATAATCCTGACCAATCTGCTTTTTCATAATTTTTAAATACAGTTGGATATTGATATTCTGCATCAATTCCTACTAGGTGTTTGAAATAATAAGTTCCTAAAATAGATACATTATAAGATGTTCCTGAACCAAAGAAGATCACTTTCTTAATATTATTTTTTGTGAATACATCTACAAATGGTTTCACAAACACATCTTTATTTTCGAAAACATATTTTAATCTTTCTGGTTGTTCCTTAATATACCCTAATACTGTTGGCTCTGCCATAATCGAATCCTCCTTAAAATTCTTTTGAAATGTCATCTTTTGACACATTTGGTGTTATTTGGTAATACATTGGAATATTGTGTTCTTTGATTTTTTTGAATGCAGCAGCCTCTTTTTCATTCACAAACATATTGTTACGAATCTGTTTAGCACCATCTTTTGTAGACATATTACCTACAGTAACATGATCAAATGTATAGCCGTAATCTAACATTTCAGCAAGTGGTTCAGGTGAACGCACTAGAATCATAACGCGAATTCCTTCATCGATTTTACGAAGCAATTTCTCTGCAGCTTTCTTCGAATCAAAAATTGACAATTTACATCTTGGTGGAGTACCAAATTTCAAAGATACTTTACGATTTTCATCATTCACGATTTCATTATCGACAATCAAAATTCGTTGTACATCAAATTGTGGAATCCAATAGCCACAAACTTGGCCGTGAATCAAACGATCGTCCACACGTACTTCTACTATAGCCATAATAACCTCCTATAGGGCAATAATGCCAAATACACCTAACACAAATCCAATCACTACGATTGCTGAAATAATCTTTGTGATTTTGATATTCTTTTTAATTGCTGAATAAATACCTAATGTTGCAGCTAAAGGCAATAATTTAGGCATAATTTGATCTAAATATTCTTGAATTACAATTTTATTTCCTGAAATTGTGAATTCTAAAGGACATGATACAGTTACCCAGCTTGCGATCATACAACCAATGGCTGCCACACCAAGAATACCCGCACAATATGTAAACAATTGCATCTTTCCTGATTTTTCTAAGTCAATCAACAATTGGTTTCCACTTGTATATCCAATCTTTAATCCATAATAACGAGTTAAGAATGTTGGAATATTAAATAGAATCAATAGAATAAATGGAGCAATTGGATTTCCTGCTTTCGCAAAACCAATTGATAATGAACAAGCCAAGATTCTAAAGATACCCCAGAAGAATGTATCTCCAATACCACTCAATGGACCCATCAAGCTGACTTTGATCGCATTGATTGATGCTGGATCAAAATTAGGATCACGCTTAACGTTTTCTTCCATCGCAATAGAAATTCCCATAACGAATGGTGCTGGTGCAATTGTCATATTGAAAGCTGCACTTTCACGAAGCATAGCTTGTTTTAAGCCTTCTTCATCATCTTTATAAATTTTCTTTAAAATATGTTCAATACAATATAGATAAGCAAGACCTTCCATCTTTTCATAGTTGAATGATCCAAGTAAAGTAAATGATCTCCAGAATACTTTTCTAAAATCTTTTTTTGTTATATTATTTTCAACACTAATTACATCATTTTTAGCCATGTTCTAGTCCTCCCATTCATCATCCAAAGCTGAAGCACTTTGAACAACTGTTCCTTGGTTTGAGCGAATTTGATAAATAATCATTGCGATTGCGAATGCGATCAATGTGATACCAACCATAGTGATGGCTTGACCTGCATATGCTGCAAGAACAAATCCAATAATTAAGTATGGTGTTAAATCTTTTTCGAAGATAATGTTCAACAATAACGCAAATCCTAATGCAGGAAGCAATGCAGCTACACCGTTTAATCCAGCATTTGCCCATGCAGGAAGTCCATCTGCGATAGCTTGGATTACACCATGTCCAAAATACATAGCTATAAATGCAACTAATGAATATAATGCGAATGTTGCCCAGTTACAGAAATGATGAGTCAATGCGATTGACTTAAAGTTACCTGCTTCAATATCATTATCTACTTTGTGCATCAATCCAGAATAAGAAGCAATCAGTAATGTGTTAATAAACTGCATAACAACTGCAACTGGAACACCAAATAGAATCGCTGTTTCAGCACCTTTGCCAGTCATAATCGCAACAGCAGCACCAATTGTTCCACCAGTACCAATATCAAGTTGAGCTGTAGGACCAATACCAGTTGCTCCCATCCATAAAAGTTGTAATTCAGCACCAACCTTTAATCCTTTCGTAACATCTCCTAAAGCTAAACCAACTAAGAATCCAGTAACAACGGGTTCACGGAATTTAGCTTCACCTAACCAGTTTCCATCCAAAACGGTTAGACCGGCAATCAAGCCGATTAATAACGCCTGAATAAATGTCATATTTCTCTCCTCCTTAATGACATTGGTATATACTTAATACCATTTCATGATTAATTTATACCATACATGTATACCAATATCAATAATTTCTTTGGCACATATGTATACCAATTCCATGTTAATCGCAAAAAAAAGAGGTATCCATCAATTAGATACCTCTATTCTGATATACTTATATACCAATTTATTGACTTCTAAACTTCAAGCCTTGGGTTACATATTTAAATGATGAATACTTTGGATTATGATATGAAATCGTATATTCTACCAATTCACGATTCTCATCATAGCCATGATAATCAAAAATAAATACATTTCTTTCAATATCCATATATTTTCGATACTCTATCGGCAAAGAATCAATGCGCAAATAAGAAACCATAGTTCTAGGTCGATGTCCTAAATCATCCATATAGTCATATAATGAAAAGCTCTCAAAATCAAAACGCTCTGCATCCTCGAATTTAGAACAAGGAATATATACCTTCTGTAATGCATAAGGCTCATCATTGATATAAGATAAACGAATGATTTCATATATATAATCTTCATTTGGAAAGACTTCCTTTAATTTATCTTCAGGCTTTATCTTTGCCAGAGATAGTGTTTTACGACTCGATTTCATTCCCTTTTGACGAATCTGTGCACTCAATGAATAAACACCGGCACGCCCTAATTCTAGTTTTTCTTCAACATATGGGACTTTCGCAACATAGTTGCCACTTCCTCTTTTTGTTTCAATGACCCCTTCTTCTTGAAGTTTTTTTAATGCATTTCGCACCGTCATTCGATTGATTCCATATTGTTCGGACATTTCTCTTTCACTCACTAAGCGATCTCCAACTTGAAGCTGCCCATCCTGAATTTTCTTCTTAATGCTGTCCATCAGTTGTACATAGATTGGTTTTTCACTCATATTTCCGACACACTCCTATATCTATAAAAGCTTGGTAGACTTGACATTTCAAAATATTCAAAAGGCTCATGATCATTTTTTGAAACATAAGAAGTTCCACGATTTAATAAAATCTCACATTTTCCTTCTAATCCTAATAATCTTTTTTCTTCCCTTTTTGCCTCCACCAATAATAATTCTTCTTGTGTTTCATAAACCTGTACACCATATTCCCTTAATAAAAGCCCATAAAACGATGTATTCCCAAGATCATATTCTTCAAGTCCTTCCACCTTCGAATATTCAATATACGTTTTTTCAATGGATTGGGCGGTCCCTTCTACATATCGAACTCGACATAAATAGAAGAGTTTAGTAGCCAATGGCACATTTAATTGTTTTGACAAATAGTAATTCGATTCAATCACTTTCTTTTCAATAATACGATTTTCTAAAGTAAGCCCTTGTTCACGAATCGCTTCTGTAACCGACATAAAACAATCTATGTCGCGAAGTACATATATATTATCCTTATCCATACTCTTTTCTCCCTATATAATTGGTATACACATCATATCATGTTTTGGTATACAAAAAAAGGAGGTGATTAATAAATATCGCCTCTTACTAATTTCTTTGAATATATATGATAATACCCCATTAATAGTGCCGCATTTACAATCCATGTCAGTGGCCATCCCAAGAATACGGTAATTAATTCAGAACTGAATTGTGTTGCGACAAATAAATAGACTTGTCTTAAAATAACGAAACATAAAATCATCGAATACATTGGTACTTTAGATAATCCAACACCTCTTAAAGCGGGAGTTTAACACTTGCTCATAGCCAAAATAGCCAAATGTCGTTTATGTACGGCTTTTTTTTCGTCAAATTTTTAATTTTTACTGTTGTATGTGTTGTAATTATGGTATAATAGTTGTAAAGGATGGCTGCTTCTATGAAACTGTATTATGATAAACGACTTAAAGATCCTACTTACTATATTCAGCAGGGATTTAGAAATGGTAAAAAAACGACAACCAAAAATATCAAAAGATTAGGTAAACATTCTGAGCTTCTTCTTATAACGGATGATCCCTTGGAATACGCTAAAAACGAAGTAAAAAAAATGAATGAGGAATATCGTTCTGGCAGATCTGAATTCATTGTTACTATGGACTTTAATGAAAGAATCCCTTCTACAGATTCTCCTTGTTCGAATTCTACTAGTTTGAACATTGGATATCTGTATCTTAAGGATATCTATGCCAAATTGAATCTGTCTGATTTTTTCAAATCAGTTTCTTCTGACCGAAAGATCACCTACGACTGTAATAAAATCTGTCAGTTTCTTACCTATGCAAGGATTCTGGATCCTGCCAGTAAATATGGAACATACGATAAACTTGATACATACTATGAGAAACCTCAGGTTGAATACCAACATATGATTCGTTTCCTGGATATTCTAGACAGAAACAGTGACAAATATTTAAAACATCTTTTTGACAATTCCGAAAACATCGTTAAACGAGATACTTCAGTTATGTACTATGACTGTACAAACTATTTCTTTGAAACAGAAAAGCCTGATGAGGAGATTGTTGACGAAGTTACTGGAGAAATTATCTTTGGACTTCGTCAGTTCGGAATCAGTAAGGAAAACAAGACATCTCCTATTGTTGAAATGGGGCTTATCATGGACAGCCGTGGAATCCCTATTTCTATGTGTATTCATCCAGGAAACACAAATGAACA
>NZ_VUMR01000021.1 GCF_009696075.1 Holdemanella porci
GGACCTTAAATGGAATCCACACATTCATTGTCTTATTCCTGAATTAATCTATTCTTTTAAAAAAGATAAAATCAAAACATTTCATCATTTCAATTTCACGAAGCTTAGAAAAACTTTTCAGTTTGAATTCATTCGACTCATACAGGAAACCGGTGGTTTAAAGAAGTCTGAAGAAAAAAACAGACTCTATAAAGATCATCCTAAAGGATTCTATGTCTACGCCAAATTCAAGTCCACTGACAACGATTCTAACGATGCTTCATCTAATAAAAACAGTAAAGATATTCAAGGCTGCGTAAACTATTTTATTCGCTATGCAGGTAGGCCTGCCATGACTGAAAATAGAATCACAGAATAAAGAATCAAAGACTGTCAGCTGGTTATACAATGATCATAAGGATGAAAAACGTCATGATGTCACAGATAATGTGATTGATTTTATAAACCGCCTTATCATACATATACCGGACTATCATTTCTTAACTACTCTATATTATGGATTCTATGCCAATGCTTCTAAGAAAACTCTAGATAAAGTACATGCACTTCTTGGAGTCAAAAAGAATAAGAATTATTCTCGTGAAAAAGAACCAAAACCCTTAAAAACAAACTCAATAAATTGAAGTACCGCACTCATTTGATTGATTCTTTTAATAGAGACCCAATTCAATGTAAATGTAAAGCCACAATACAGTATACTTATACATATAATTCATTCAAGGACAAAAGAAATGACAGAGCATACTGAAAAAGATGTATTGATGAAATGCACAAAATGCGGTTACGAAGAAGAAGTACCTAGATGGTTGATCGATGAATTGTTTCCAAATGAACCTGAAGAAAACTATATGATGCACTGCCCTGAATGTGATCATAAGATGATTGTAAAAAAATAATTCATCAACAAAAATAAATACAAAATGTTGGCTATTTTCAATAGCCCTTTTTGTCGTTCCTGATAACCTACAAATTGTGATAATCCGATATTTTTTCACATATTACATTTCCCTGTTCCGAAACCAAAATCTTAATATATAAAAAAAGAAGATTCATTATCGAATCTTCTTACTTAACAGCGTCTTTCAAAGCTTTGCTAGCTTTAAATTTTACAGATTTGCTTGCAGCAATTTCAATTTTTTCTTTAGTAGCTGGATTGATACCAGTACGAGCTGCTCTTTCGCTAATTGAGAATTTACCAAATCCGAATACATCTACAGTACCATTATCTTTTAATGTATCCGCTACTGTATCGAATACGAATTGAACATAAGCTGTTGCATCTTTTTTTGAACAACCGAATTCTTCAGCCAATTTTTCAGCTAAATCTTTTTTATTAATAACATTAGACATTTATATGTTCCTCCTCTAATTATTACCTCGCTATTTTATCATTTCTATAACTAGAGTGCAACGTCTTTCATTATGGATTCCACCACATATTTTGGTAAACCTACCACATTGGTATAATCACCTTCAATATGATCCACAAAATCACATTCCTGTATACCATAAGAGCCTGCTTTATCCATACATTTCCCACTATTTACATACGAAATAATATCTTGTTCTGTAAGTTTTTTAAAATAAACATCCGTCGTTTCGACATGTAGAAAAGTTTGATTTTTATAGATTACACAAACACCCGTTTTTACTTGATGCCTACGATTTGATAATGCGTTCAGCGTCTTTATCGCATCCTCTTTTGATTTTGGTTTACCCAATATTTTTTGATCCAAACATACGATCGTATCTGCCGATATAATAATCGAATCTGAAAAGAATTCTCTTACTTCTTTTGCCTTGGATTCAGCCACCTTTTTTAAAGCCTCATCCAAACCTAAACTTAAATCAAACACTTCATCCTTTTTGGCTGGACAAACAATAAAATCGTAGCCCAAATCTTTTAATATCTCTTTCCTTCGTGGAGATTTAGACGCAAGTACAATCATCTTTCAAAACCTATCGGTGCCTTTTTCACCATATAATAAATAGCCAATCCACTTGCCAGAACAACAAAACAAATCACTTTAATTACACAAGCAAGTACCAGCTTATAAAAAATTGTTTCTGGAAGCATACAAATCATGAAATCCGTATTGGGGTCTAACAGCCACAATTGATTTGTAAAGAAAATCGTATGAAACCATGTCCAGAAACTCGTAAAATCTGTAAAGATCCAAAACCCAAAAAATACAAGCATGAATATGAATGTAAACATAGCCGTTAAAAAACCTTTACTCAAATACGCAAACATGCATTCTGTTTCATTCCAGTAAAAATATAAAACAATCATCACTAGAATAATAAGAGCTGTTTTAGCAACCCTTAAAGCATTCTGATACAACGCCTTTACATCCACCATATGACTCGTTTCTTTTTCATTAAAAGTTTCTTGAGATACACCATACCATGTGATATATCCCTTTATATCCGCCCGTTTATCATCTAAATATTCCAACAATAAACGAATACTTTGATTCAAATCTTTCTTAGAAACACCAATATCACTAGCCAAATCCATCTCTTCATATTTAGGAATATAAAAATCTGGATTTAATGCCGTACTTTTGATACTAAACACAACACAAACAATGATAAAGCACCAGCCAAATATAAAACTTAAAACACGTCTCATTATTCTACTGCTACCAAATCAGCCTTTTCTACCATTGGCATAGCCTCAATCAAACTAACTAAAGACTGAATACTGATTTCTAAATCACTAATATCTAAAGTAAGTGCTACGTTGGCAATTCCATTAATAGGAATTGTTTGGTTAATAGCTAAAACGTTAACTTGTTTTACAGATACTAACGATAAAACTTTAGAAAGTGTACCCTTTTCATTTCTTAAAATCATCGAAATAATTGCCTTACGATTCGATTGTTCTGCATTAAATGAAAAAACGGCATCCTTATATTTATAATATGTGCCACGCGAAATACCAACCATTTTAACAGCTTCACTAATTCTTTTTGCCTTGCCCGACTGTAATAAAATACGTGCCTGCATAACTTGTTCTAAAACATCTGGCAAAATATCGCCGCTCACAACATAATATTTACTCATATTTTATAAACGCCCCCTCTTTGGCTATAGTTAAAAATCTATAATCCAATTCACTAAAACAAGATTCTAAAATCTTGGATAATTCAACCAAATGAGATTTTTCTAACGAAACAACCATCATAGTTGAACCACTTCCTGAAATCCACATTGGAAGTTGTTTTAAATCACAATACTTCTTTATCCTATCATATTCCTTAATAAATTGCCTACGATATGGTTCATGCAACAAATCCCTGCAAGAACTTGCAAGTAAAGACTCATTCCCCTGCTGCAAAGCTTGAATAAAGACGAGTGCATGCGATACTTGTGAAACACAATCTTTAAATGCCATTCCAGTCGGCAAAACCTTTCTTGTCTGAGAAGTTTTTACTTCATAACGAGGTACAATGGCCAAACAATGGTAGTTTGCACATGGAACAAGACTCATTTTCACATCTTCTCTTTCCATAAAACAAGCTGTAGCCTGACCAAAAATAGCTGGTGCTACATTATCTGGATGTCCCTCTATACTTGTGGCAATCTTTAAGATTTCCATCTTGTCCATACCCTTTTTAAACCATGCATCACAAGCTAAGATTCCCGCAACAACACACGTTGAACTTGAACCCAAGCCACGTGCAAAAGGAACATCTGTATCTATCGTTAGTTTAAAAGTCGGATATTCCAAATGTAAATAGTCACAAGTTGTATAAAAGGCTTGCACGACTAAATTGTTTTTTCCTTTAAATTCATCCGGACAACCTTCTACAATCAACGTATCACTTTCTTCAAAAGTAAAGTGAGCCCACCAGTCTACAGCCATACCAAGGCAATCAAATCCCACGCAACAATTTGCGCTTGTTGCTGGGACACACACACTAATCATGGAATACCTCTTTTGTACTTTCACATACCACATCTTTCATAGATGCTACATCTATAACACGATCATGTAAAACATCTAAGTCTTGAAGCTCCTTTAATTGAATAGGAATTGCATCTTGACAATATTTTGATAAATCTTGCATAGCCATCCATTCATTATCTTCTGTATATCCTAATGCTTTCAAAACATCTTGACTGAATTTATAAGGTGAAGCTGTAGCCAAAGAAACAATAGGACGATCTTTACATTCTTTTGCGACTTTGTACGCAATGGCCGAATGTGGATCTAAAACATAGTTTGTCTTATCATAAACCAATTTGATTTCTTCACTCGTTTCTTTGTCATCTACACTGCCACACGCAAATAAGTTTTGAATGGTTTTAAAAGTTTCATCATCAATCTGATAACGACCCTTTTCATTTAATTCCTGCATCCATTTCGATACTTTTTGTGTATCCTTATTTGATGCATAATACAATAATCTTTCTAAGTTTGAACTAATCAAAATATCCATACTTGGTGAAATAGTCTGGATAAAATCTCGATTTCGATCATAGATACCTGTCGTTAAAAAATCTGTTAACACACGATTCGCATTGCTGGCAACATAGAACTTTTCTACTGGCAACCCCATTAAATACGCATAATATCCAGCTAAAACATTTCCAAAGTTTCCAGTTGGAACACTAAATGAAACTTTATCCCCTAATTTGATAGCACCTTGATGCACTAATTGTTTGTAGCTATCAAAATAGTAAACGATTTGAGGAACTAGACGACCCACGTTAATGGAATTGGCACTTGTCAAAAGAATATTTTGTTTCGCACAATACGCATTCAGTTCTTCATCTAAGAATAGACGTTTTACTTGGCTTTGCGCATCATCAAAATTGCCTTGAATTCCAAACACATTCACATTCTTTCCTTTTTGCGTAACCATCTGACGATATTGAATGGCACTAACCTTTTTATATGGATAGAAAACATTAATACCAATATTTTCTACATCACAAAACCCTGATAAAGCCGCTTTACCTGTATCTCCACTTGTGGCAGTTAAAATCAATGCTTTTTGGTTCGTAGTTTTTAAGGCACAGGACATTAATTGTGGTAAAAGAGTTAACGCAACATCTTTAAAGGCACATGTAGGACCATGGAAAAGTTCTAAAATATAGACATCATCAACTTTTTTCACAGGTGTAATCTCTTTTTTAGAGAAAGAATTCGCATATGCATTTCCAACACACGCCACCAATTCTTCCTTCGTATAATCTGTAAGAAGATGTGAAAGTATATAAACGGCATTTTCTTTATAAGACTTTGAACATATTAAAGATAAATCTAAATGAATTTTATCTAAAGTTGGAAGTACGTATAAACCTCCATCTGGACTCATTCCATTTAGTATGGCTTGCTTGCTGGAAACGCTTTGGTGTGCGTCTCTTGTAGAAATATAATCGTTCATGAGAATCCTCCTTGAAAATCTATATTCCATATGATACAATGTTCACACTTTAAAAACAAGTGTTTTCTAAAAAGATACAGGAGGAACTATATGAACGCAGTTATCTTAGGTTATGGAGTTGTCGGAAAAGGAATTGAAATCCTTACAAATTCCCTAGATGATATCAACATAAAATACGTTTATGTACGTAAAGAAAAAGAAAACCTACCTTATTTTTCTAACAATGAAGATATGGTAGTTCAAGATGATATTGATATCGTTTTTGAATGTTTAAATGGATTAGAGCCTGCCAACACATTGATTCAAAAAGCTTTGAAAAAAGGAAAACATGTCATCAGCTCAAACAAAGCTGTTGTCGCAACCTATCTCGATACCTATTTAGAGCTTGAAAAAGAATATGGAGGAAGCATTCAGGTAGAAGCTTGTGTTGCAGGTGGTATTCCATTTATCGATGCCTTATTAAAACTAAAAAGGCTGGAACCACTACAAGGTTATGAAGGTATCTTTAATGGCACAAGCAACTACATTTTAGATTCTATGCAAAAAAACAACTTGGATTTCGAAGACGTTTTAAAAGAAGCTCAAAATAAAGGATATGCTGAAAAAGATCCATCTAACGATATTGATGGTGTTGACGTATATTATAAGACAAAGATTTCTAACAGCTTAGCATTCAACACACCCATCGTTGACATTCCGTATTATGCAGGAATTCGTACAATCAAAATGTTGGACATTAAATTCGTCAAAATGAACAATAAAGTCATACGTCATTTGTCTATATCAAGACAAATTGATGATAAGATCATTTCTATTATTGCTCCTTGCTGCATGGATGAAAATGATTTTTTAGCCAATGTTCCTAGCAACTACAACGCACAAAAAATCCTATCTCATAGCTTTGATACACTCGGCTATTATGGTCAGGGCGCTGGCCAATTACCTACAGCGCAAGCCATGGTACAGAATGCTTTAGATACACTTGAAAATAAAGAAAGAAAAATTGTTTATTCAACACCAAAAGAATTTGATACGTCTCTATTAAAAGAAACGTGGCTAATTCGCAGTGATGTCTCCCTAGAGAATTACTATCCTATTCAAAAGAAAGAAGCAAACTATTACTGGATTGAAAACCAGGATATGTCAATCATTAAGAAAGTTAAAGAATTAGATAAAAATAGTTTTATCGCATTATGGAGGTAGTCATATGCTAAAAATCACAAAATTTGGTGGTTCTAGTGTCGCAAATGCTGAACAGTTTAAAAAAATTAAAGTCATCATCCAACAAGATCCAACGCGCCGATACATTGTTGTATCGGCTCCTGGAAAACGTTTTGCGGCCGATAACAAAATCACGGATCTGCTTTACTTGTTAGATGCCCACAGAAAATACCATGTTGATGCATCGAGTGTCTTTAAACTCATCAAAAACCGTTTCATCGAAATAAAAAATGAATTAGGCCTTAAACAACCCATTGAAAAAGAGTTGGATGCCTTTTACACCAATCTTAACCAAATGTCCCAAGCTGTTATCGTCAGTCGCGGTGAATATTTCTGTGCTAAATTAATGGCTGAATATCTAGGTTATACCTTTGTGGATGCCAAAGATATTATTCGTTTTAAATTAGATAAATCCATTGACTGGGATGCGACCAGCGCAAAACTTCAAGCTAAATATGCTCAATACGACCACTTTGTTTTCCCAGGCTTCTATGGCACAAGTGCAAATGGACACATCCAAGTCTTCCCACGTGGCGGAGGCGATATTACAGGGGCTATTTTAGCAAAATGTCTTCATGCCGACGTATATGAAAACTGGACCGATGTGTCTGGATTCTTAATGGCTGATCCTACGATTGTTAAAAATCCAAAAGGAATTACTCATATCACATATTCAGAATTAAGAGAACTTTCCTATATGGGAGCAAGCGTACTTCATGAAGAAGCTATTTTCCCGGTTAAAGAAGCTAACATTCCAATCCACATTTTAAATACCAATCGTCCTCAAGATGCAGGTACAATCATCCAAGAACATTCAAAAGTAAAAAGTGGATATCCAATTACAGGTATTGCAGGTAAAAAGGATTTTATGTCTATCTATGTTTATAAAAAGCATATGTCAAATGAAGTTGGTTTCATTCGTAAAGCCCTATCCATCCTAGAAAAATACCACATCAGTATTGAACACATTCCTAGTGGAATTGATTCATTTAATATTGTTGTAGAGAAAAAAGAAATTGAAGAGAGTCTTTATGAAATCTTGGCACACTTCAAAGATGAACTAAAACCAGATAAATTAACTGTCCAAGAGGATTTAGCTTTAATTTCTACTGTAGGTAAAAACATGTCCGATAAGCCAGGTACAAGTGGCAAGTTATTTGGTGCCTTAGGTAAAAATAACATCAACATTGTCATGATTGCCCAAGGTAGTGATGAAATCAATATTACAGTGGGAGTTAAGAAAAAAGACTTCACAAAAACAGTCCAAGTTATATATGATACTTTCGTAGGAGGAAATGAAGAATGACAACAATCGCTATTGCCGGTGCTACAGGTGCTGTAGGACAACAAATGTTAGAATGCTTAATAGAAAGAAACATTCAGGCTGACCTTAAATTATTGGCTAGTGCCAGATCAAAAGGCAAAGAAATCAATGGACACATTGTTGAAGAATTAACAAAAGACAGCTTTCAAGGTGTTGACTATGTATTAGGTGCAACAGGAAATGACATCACAAAAATGTGGATGCCATGGGCCAAAGAAGCAGGATGTATCGTTGTTGATAACTCAAGTGCATTCCGTTTAGACAAAGATGTTCCTTTAGTAATTCCTGAAGTGAATAAAGAAGACATTAAAGACCATCATGGCTTGATTGCCAATCCAAACTGTGCAACGATTATTGCCCTTGTAGCTTTGCAAGCTTTACATAAAAAATACCACATCAAACGCATGATTGTGACAACATTCCAAGCTGTATCAGGTGCTGGTGTTCAAGGAATTGAAGATTTAAAGAACCAAATTGAAGATGAAAATATTCCATCAAAAGCTTTCCCTTACCAAATCGCATTTAATCTTATTCCTCAAATTGGAGATTTTGATGATTTAGGTATCTCAAAGGAAGAATGGAAGATGCAAAATGAGGCAAGAAAAATGTGGCACGATGATGCTTTAAAAGTTAACTGTACTTGTGTGCGTGTCCCTATTTGGCGTTCTCACTCTGAAAGTATCACCATCGAATGTGAAAATGAAGTAGATGTCAATGAGGCAAGAGAATTAGTATCCAAAGCTGAAGGCGTACTATTAAAAGATGATCCAAAAAATCAAATCTATCCAATGCCAAAAGATACGACAAATCAAGACTTAGTTTATGTTGGAAGAATTCGTAAAGACATCACGGATGAAACAAATCATACATTATCTCTATTCTGCTGTGGAGACCAGATTCGTAAAGGAGCTGCTACAAATGCAGTCCAAATTCTAGAAGAATTATTAAAGGCAAACGATTAATTTCGCTTGCCTAATTTTTTAGTTAATTTCAATATCTCCACTTGTCGTATTTAAAGTTAAGGTCGCATTATTTGTTCCTAACACACGAGTTACAGAACCCGTAAATTCTTCTTCACCAATTTCAATATCTCCAGATGTTGTAGAGGCAGTGATTGAAACATTATTTATATCTTCTGCACTTAAATCACCGGATGTAGTTTCTAATGCATTGTCTCCTGCCAATTGCCCAGCAAATTCTATGTCTCCACTTGTAGTAACAAAAGTACAATTATTTAAAATTCCGTTCTCAATAGAAATATCACCAGATACACTTGTCACTCTAGAATCCTTTAATGCCACGTTTTGAATTTCAACATCACCCGCAACAAGATTGCCACTCACAAGTAAAGAATCATTTGTCGTATAAATAATCACTTCATTATCATCGTGACCGATGAAATGTTTATCTGAAATTATTTCTTTTACGGTTAAAACACCATCATCAACAGAATAATCCAGTTTTTGTTTCTTCACATCCTGCAAACGATAAGAAATAGCATTCTCACTGGATTTCTCAATTTTAACATCCATACTTGTCAAATCTAAATTAACAGAAGTAAAATTCTCTATCCCCTCATGATTCAATGGTTCTTTCACAATCGCAGTTTCATTTACTTCTATATTACGAATCAAATGAATTGCAAGAAAGCTACCTCCTGCAATGCAAACAAGAATAAAAATAATTAATATGATAAATCCTTTTTTCATCAAATCACCTCTTTTACTACTAGTTTATCGCCACTACTTTGCTTTGTACAGTAGTATGCTCAATAAAAGAAGAATTACTCTTTAATTCTTCCCTTCTTAACATTTGGCAAAATGAAATGCTCATACATATACTTCCACAACACTTCACTACCCTCATGTGTTTTTTCATTTCGCTTTAATATCTTTTCAAGATGCACACCATTTTCAGCCCACATTCTTCCATCCGTCACAGCATTCAACATAACAGGCTGAAAATTATCCATCACTCTGGCAAACTTAGCTTCGGGTGTTTTTCTTTCTTCAAATTCATTCCACAAATCAAATACTTTCTTTGCCTGATCTTCTGGCAATAAATTAAAAATGCGATTAGCTGCTAAAATCTCTCTTTCATTTTGCACTTTCAAGCCTTGATCATCATATGCATAGGTATCCCCTGCATCAATTTCCACAAGATCATGAATCAACAACATGGAAATTGTTTTTAATACATCAATTTTTTCATTGGAATATTCACTTAATAATAGTGTCATAATAGCCATATGCCAAGCATGTTGAGCATCATCCTCAAAGTCTTTCCCATTGCTTTGAAGTGTCTTTCTTTTGATTTGTTTTTCTTTATCAATTTCCAAAATAAACTGCATCTGTTTTTCAATTCGTTCCATACCATCACCAACACCATTTTAACACACAAAAAGGCCCGGATTCACTCAGGCCTAATCTATTACGTCAACTTTGAAATCATTAGTGAACTTGAGGAAGGAGCAAAATACGATTTCTATTGACGCAAACCTTCTTAAAACTTCCTTTCGAAGTCAACGAAATTATATCACCATTTGCAACTATTTACAATATGATTGTAAATATTTTACATTTTCATGAAAGTATAAACATGTAAAATATTACACAAGATATCACACTCGATAAAACAACACCAATTACAGGTAAATTTTTTAAAGCTGCGATAACCGCTACAACACTTGCTAGAATGCCAATCCATATATTCTTATCTATATATAATATAGTTGGAAAAATCAAGGATGCCATGACTGTATAAGGAATCAATTGTAAAAATATCGCAAATTTCCCCGACACTTTCACTCGATCCATAAACAAAGCCGGCAACATTCTCGGTATATATGTTGATAAACAAAGAAATAAAATCAATATCGCAAATTTCATTGTAGATCCTCCTTGGAAATAAAACACAATCCAATAAGTGCACAACCTAGTGTTGATATCAAAATAGATAATGAACTCGATAAGAATTGATTTAATACCCAATTTACAACCATTGTCAGAATCACTACACACAATAAGCGACTCGACTTCTTAGTATTCGGCACCAACAAACCAATAAACATCGCATGTAAAGATACACCTAAACTCTTAGATACGATACTAGCCAGTATACTTGAAAAGAGGAAACCTAAAGTGGATCCTATATTCCATGATAAATAGGAAAATAGCGCAAGTCCTGCAAAGAATGACAGAGTTAGCTTATTGATTTTTTTATCTGTCATTGACATCACAAACACTTCGTCTGTAATCCCAAAAGATAAAAGTAAACGAATCGGCAAGCTTGTTTTCTCCATCTTTTCCATAATACACGTACTCATAATAATATGACGCAAATTTAATATAAAGACTGTAAATACAATTGTTACATAAGCAGCATTCTGAGCTAACATTGTGACAGCAGCCATTTGTCCAGCTCCTGTATACACAAACAAGGAAAAGCTCAATGCTCTAAAAAATGTTAATCCTGTTGCTTTAGCCATCATCCCATATGCTATTCCAACAGGAATATATCCTAAAATAATTGGGGTTGCTGCCTTGGCCCCTTCTTTAAAATCTTTCTTCATAATCATTGCCTAAAAAAAAGAAACAGTATAAAACTATTTCTCTTCTTCCTTCTTCTTAAACATTTCACTAAATACGCCTAACGCATAGAATAGCACACTAAAGCAGATGCTTTCATAACACGTTGTAATCATGTACAAAACCAAATTCACCACACTTAAATTTGTGCTGTAATATGAAGTAAACGTATTATATGCTTGGATTGCCGCATAACACGTATAAGCTAATGATAAAACGGCAAAAACATATAATAGAATTGTTAATGCATTCTTATTTTTCATTTGAAATACCCCCTTTAAATAATGTACTAATTAAACCACTATTTTCGTATTTATACAAACAGAAATTCTTTCAGTTTATTTTAAGCAAACGCATCATACGTATCATCATCCTCGCAAACAATTTGAATGACGCGCTTTCCATCCACTACAGTCGATACAATCTTGTCTGGATATTCCATGGCATCCGAACGAATCGTTAATTCAATACCTTGAGATAACTGGAATTTTTTTGTACGTTTATTATTCAAGCTTTCGGGAACAACTTTAAATTCTGTATCAAAATTTTTACGTTCAGGAAGCGCTAGTAAACAATCTTTAATAACATCTTTCTCAATTTCTTCTTCACTAAAAGAATACGAATCAATTAAATTATCAATACATTGATTGTAATTTAACTGCTGTGGTGTATTCATCACATTCTGTAATTCACTCGATAACTTTACATAATCCTTTTTAGAAACAGGTTCTACAGCGCTCTTCAATTCATTATCCACAGCCTTAAATGCGGAATATGTATTTTTAGCATCATCCCTAGCTTCATCTAACTCCAAGAATGAAACTGTCCAATATTTTGCCATAGTATCTGAATATGCCTTAACATCTTTAAATACAATATGCGAATTAATTTCATACATTGAAAATACAGCTGATTTCCACAATGATTTCTTATCTCCTGAAAATCCATACTTCTTTGATAAATCACTTCCATCATACCATTTTGAATGTTCCACTTTGGCAACCACAAATAAAAGTTCATCACTACTATTTTGTACCAAAGCCTGAATTAGACTTCCCTTTTTCACATTAGAACCCATGCGATAGATTTTTGCCTGCGCAAGTTTTTCGCTCATCAAAAGCTTATCTGCAATACTATCTGTAAGAACTTCACATTTTTCTTGATTCAATGCCATTTGACGAATACACGAAACAACTTGTGTTTGTTCATCATGAATGGTATACATTTTATTTTTCTCATTTGAGTTCGCATACTCAATATATTCTTTCACAAAATCTTGGAATTCTTCAGGCATCTCTTTTCTTTGTACTGTATCATTGTCTAAATCCAATATATGGAAAGATGTATATAAAATTGTCATAAAAAATTTACTCCTTTTTATCGCAAATATTATACAATAAGTAAAGGAGGTTTTAAAAATGAAAAGAAAATCGATACCTATTTTATTATTAACTGGCTATTTAGGAGCTGGCAAAACCACTTTATTAAATCACATTCTAAAAAATCAAGAAGGATATAAAGTTGCGATCATTGTCAATGATATTGGTGAAATCAATGTTGATCAAAAACTAATTGATAAAAATGCACAAATTCAAAAAGAAGACACAGACGTTGTAGGTCTTACCAATGGCTGTATTTGTTGCACACTAAAACTAGATCTTTTACAACAACTCTCAGCCTTAGCCTCGTCCAATAAGTTTGATTACATCATCATTGAAGCAAGTGGTATTTGCGAACCAATCCCCATTGCGCAAACCATCACAGCCGCCAATGAAACACTATATTCTAGAGGATTACCAGAACTATTCCACTTAGACAACATCATCTGCGTTGCCGATGCTGCAAGATTGTCAAATGAATTCAATTGTGGAAAACACTTATTAGAACCTTGTGAAGATGAAGATTCGCTAGACTCTTTATTGATGCAGCAACTCGAATTCTGTAATACAGTTATCTTAAACAAAGCAGAAACAGTCAACGAAGATGAGAAAAATGAAATCAAGGCAGTCATTCATAAACTATGTAAAGATGCCGGAATCATTGAGGCTAGCTTTGGCCAAGTTAATTTAGAAGAGCTTTTAAACACACATAACTTTGATTATGAAAAAGCACAAAACAACATTGGTTGGATTCACGAAATTGAAGAACACGAACACCATCATCACGAACACGAAGGTGAAGCTTTAGAATATGGAATTTCTACTTTTGTGTGGCAAACAAGAAAGCCATTGGATTTAAAGAAATTCACAAATCTATTAAACAACTATCCGAATGTGATTCGTACCAAAGGCTATGTATGGTTTGATAACCAACCTGATTCTGCCTACTTGTTTGAACAAGCTGGTAAATTAAATTCACTTACCGAAGACTCATTATGGATTGCTTCAGCTCCAAAACAAGATCAAATGGATTTATTAAAAGCCAATCCTCAACTAGCTCAAAGCTGGGATGAAGAGTATGGAGATCGAATCAATCAATTAGTCTTTATTGGAAAGAATATGAATGAAGAACAAATAAAAAGACAGTTCAATGACTGTCTTGCATAGGAGAAAAAATTCTCCTATTTTTTTATTAAATTTGAAAAGTTTTGATTCAAAATTCTTTCAACTTCAGAATACGATTGATTCTTTAACGAAGCCACCATAGTAATTTCATTTTTTAAAGCATCAATATAATCGTCACTATCAATAGCCCATTTCACAGCTTCAATACCATCGGATTCCATAAGTAATTTATCCATAGATACTTGTTTTACTAAATGCGTTACTTCCTCTTCTTTTCCAATTGAAGGACCAATCGTGAAATAAGATACCACTTCATCATATTCTTTGACATAATCCATACATCCATACCAATGTACAACATATGAATTTGAATATTTACGAATCAATTCAAGTATTGTTTTTTCCTGACCCTTTGTATGAAGAATGACTGGTTTATTTAAAGCATGTGCAAGCTGAAGCTGTTTTTCAAACACTTCTTTTTGAATATTTAAATCCAAATCACACCATACACTATCCATGCCGATTTCGCCAATGATAGGTGCCTTTTTTAACAAAGGAAGCATGGATTCAAACACATCTAAACTTGCATTCCAAGGATGTACTCCACAAGAATAGAACAACTGCTTTTGATGGACAAGTTCAAATTCTTTTTCATTTGCGACGTTACAAATACCAGAAATTCCATATTCATTCTGCAGCGCATTTATTTCTTTTGAATAATGATAATGTGCATCATGCATGATTTTCACCCTTCAACAATTCATAAACTTGTTTCTTCAAATCACTTTGTGAAAATAACCAATCTCTCGATTTCTTTTCTTTAGATAAGTCTATTTCCTGCAAGATATGACTTGGCTTATTCGATAAAATCAAAATACGATCTGACAAATATAGTGCTTCATCAATATCATGTGTAACTAATAAAGTAGTACGATTATAATTCTTTCTTAATTGTAACAACCAATCTTGCATATCATTTCGAGTAATAACGTCCAACGCTCCAAATGGTTCATCTAATAAAAGGATATCTGCTTTACACAAAGAAGTTCTCAAAAAGGCAGCTCTTTGGCGCATTCCTCCTGAAAGACTCGAAGGATATGCGTTTTCATAACCAGAAAGACCAAATGTTTCAAATTCTTTTAAAGCTCTTTGTCTGATTGATTTATCATGATTGATTTCGCCATACAGACAAACATTATCTAAAATCGTTCTCCATTCAAGTAATAAATCACTTTGTGGCATATACGCAAAATGACTACTAATACCTGTAATTGGTTCATCATCCACAAATACAGAGCCAGAATAATCTTCAATTAATCCTGCCAATACATTCAGAATGGTGGATTTACCACATCCACTTGGCCCTAGAATGGAAACAAATTCACCTTCTTGAATAGAAAAAGAAATATCGTTTAATATTTCTTTTCCTGAAAATTCAAGATTTAGCTTTTCAACATATAGCTTCATTATTTTACAAACTCGTTAGTATATTGGTCTTTCGCATCAATCTTTTGACTGATCAATCCTGTTTCATACATAAAATCTGTATAATTATCCCATACAGAATCTTTCATAACACCCCATGAATCTGCATCTTTGGCATATTGACTACTTAAATATTTTTGACTTTCTTTAAGGAATTTCAAATCTGTATCTGACAATGCATCCTCATGTAAGATTTCAGCTGCTTTACTTGGATGATCAATCGCATATTCATATCCTTTTTTAGTGGCTTCCATAAATTTTTTAACTGTATCTGAATTCTTTTCAATCATCTTTTTGTTGGTGATAATAACCGGAGTATAGTAATCCAAACGATTATCTAAATCAGCTAATGGCATATAGTTTAAATCATATCCATCTTGTAACGCTTTGATAATTGCCCAACCATAGAATTCCCATCCAAGGTTCACTTTATTTTTACCAACTTCATCACTAAGTCCTGCAATACCAGACCCATCAGATCCTACGATGTTTAACTTACTAAAATCAGCACCCGCTTCGTTCATAACCGCTTTAATGACAGCTTCTTCACTTGGTGCTCCCCATCCTGCATATGTTTTTCCTTCAAAATCCTTTACAGAATTGATGTTTGCACTTTTTAAAGAAACAAATCCTGAAGTGTTGTGTTGGATAATTGTCGCAATTGTTTTAATTGGAAGTGGATCTTCACTTGTTAGGGCATAAGTAACATCTTCTTGGTAAGAGATTCCAAAATCAGTTTTTCCAGCCGCAACCATTGAAGTTGTCGCATTATCACCTGGTTCAATAATATCTACATCTAAACCAGCCTCTTTATAATATCCTTTGTTTTTAGCTACATAGAAACCAGTGTGGTTTGTGTTTGGCGTATAATCCAACATCAATGTAACCTTCGTCAATTTTTCATCTGAACTTGATGTTTGAGCACAGCCAACTAAACTTAACGCAACAGCAGCTGCACACATAGCCTTTAAAATTTTCATTTTCTTTCTCCTTCTCGTAAATGTGGAAATAATATTTTTTCCAATAAAGTCACTCCTAAATTCAATAGAATGCTCCAAAATATAATCATCAATACACACGCAAAGACTTTATCTAATATATACCCATTTTTTACACGAAGCATATAGTAACCAAGTCCTGCTCTACTTGAAAGCCATTCACCTACAATAGCTCCGCCCACACAATAGGTAGCCGCTACCTTTAATCCTGAAAATAAGCCAATGGCACCCGATGGAATCTTAACAATTTTATAGATTTGAAATAGATTGGCACCAAAACTTTTTAATAAATTGATTTCTTTTTCACTCACTTGTGACAAGGCATCCGTAAAGGATATCGCAATCGGAAAAAAACACATAAATATGACAATCAACACTTTGGGCAACAAATCAAATCCAAACCAAATTGAAAACAACGGACCTAAAACCATAATAGGAACGGTTTGTGTCACAATCAAATATGGATAAATACTTGTCTTGAATGTTTTCGATAGATCCATACAAATTGAAATAAGTATCGCAAAGAAAGTACTAATCAACAATCCTAAGATTGATTCTTCCAACGTAACAAGCGAATGTTGCATTAGAATATCAAAATTCTCAATAAGTGCACTGATAATTTTTGATGGACTTGGCAAAATATAAAGTGAAATATCAAATACACGCACATATAATTCCCAGCCACCAATCACTAGAATAAACACAAGCAACGGCATGACAATTCTACGATTTTTCTTCATTCACTAGCTCCTTTCCAAATAAAAAAGACACCCTAGAGTGCCACCATCAATCGATATGACTCCCTACGCTAGAATTAACCAGATCAGGTAATAAGGGTTTTTCTCAGCATTTGCACCCCTGTCATGTATGTTTTTACTTGCCCATTGATTATATCACAATCTTAGACTAATTTATATTTCTTGCATATATCCTCAACAATTCCATCTAAACTTTTACCATCCATTGAAATCGAATCCATTTTGGATGCATACAAAGTATGGAAATAATCAAAATCCGCCTGTATTTCTCGCATATAATATGCCTTATGCTTATTTAGATACGATTGAGGGATGTGCAAAAGATTGTCATTATCATCTGTAAATTCCAAGCGTTTAAAAATATTTTCAGCTCGATCTGTTAAGTCGAAACAAATAATATCTGAATCTTCAAAGAAATCTTCATATGCATCTAAATACGCAATAGGACTTAGGGCAATGACTACATTTTCATTTTCTTTGATCCAAGATGAAATCATTTCTGCTCGCAATTCATCACGTTCATATTGATCATTATATTCATCTTGAAACCCAAGCATCGTACCATATTTCTCTTTGATTTTCGTATCCATATCGATAAAATCGTAACCTATTTTTCTTGCCAACAACTCACCAACAGTACTCTTTCCAATGTTACCCATCCCAAATATTAATATTTTCATTTTACACCTCTATATGCGCTTACTTATCTTATTTTCTACTTCTGCAATTCTTGCTGCAACTTTTTTCACTTCCAACATTTTCCATGCTTCTAAGTAAGGCAGAAATTCCTCTGTTCCCTCTTTCTCAATTTTATCAAGCACACACATAACAACTTGTCTATTCACTTCTTTCATTTCAAAAATGACACGACCCTTTTTTTCTTCTACATCTAAGCACATTCTTTGATAAAGTTCTTGGGCAAATGTTTCTTTTTCTAATTGCCATCCTTTTTCAGAAAATACCAATAAAGGTAGACGATAATCATATTCAATTCTAAGATAATCTTTCTTAATCATCCAATCAATGCATTTACTGATATCATCTAATTTCATATCTTGATAATATCCATAAGCAGGACATTCATTTAATTTATACTCGAATATCCTTTTATCTTTTGAACCCTTTAATATTTTAGCCAGCATACTTCTTCCACCAGTTGAAATCAATTCATCGGCACCTCTTAAAATCATTCGTATATCTTCCTGTGGTAAATCTTTAATTTCTCCTGCATCAAGACTGACTGGCACTCTATGTACTTTTCTACTCATCCATTCTTTACCCCTACATCATTACACGAATCAATCCACACAAAACTAAATGTCCCACATAGAACCAATAGAAGAACCATTTCATAAAAGTACTCTTTCCTCTTGTTCCATCATATAAAGACATAATTGGATAGACTAAAATAATTCCAAACTGCAACAAACCATAAACTACATCAATACATAAACAATAGACTATTACATACATAGAAATATATAAGGCCATACCTAATACTTGTTTTTTTAAATTACCTTGATTATTGTAAATATGGTTTGTACAAAGAATGGGAAAACAAGACCAGTCACTTGGAAATGCCAACAAACAAAGAATTAGAATACAACCTATCTTCTTTGCATCTTTCCATTCTTGATCTTCCACCCATAAACCAATCACCGACAAGAATAATGGCCATATAATACTTGTCTGATTTAATAAAGAATCTTTTAAAGGAATCAAAGAAATGCCAAAACAGAAGTTATACGCAAAGTGAGCGATAATTGAAAAAATCAATAATCTTTCTAAGTATTTCTTTAAACTATGTGTATGCGTATAACCTTCAACCACCATAAACCACATGATAGGAGCCGCTACTCTTCCAATTAAATGAATCAATAAAAGCCACCAATACTTTTCATGATTCGGATAAAATGTAGTTGCGAAATGATCCATAAACATCGCAATGATCGCAATCATCTTGATTTGATTTCCATTTAACTTTTTTATCATAGAGTCACACCCTCTCCTACATTAGGTTCAAAGTGCGAATAAACAACATCTGCACCAAATAAAAGAAGTAAAACTAAACATGCGGCCGATAATCTTTTATTTAAGTGTTCCTTTACCCAGTTATCAATTAAAGGCGCAATTACATAGACAAAAGCCATACCACCAATGCCAAACACCAATAAGCCTTCCGCACAAATTCTTCCATGAAGATTCAAGAAGTAGCCTGTATAATCCCACCATTTTTGACCATTATGCGTAAGCTCTAAAAAGAAACCAGTAAAGTATTCAATACATCCACAAAGAAGTACGGCCATACTAAATTCAACTTTTGGTCGCATTCTGAATCGTTTTAATAAAAGTAAAATCAAAACACAGCCAAAACCATAAATAGGAATCCACGGACCATGTAAAACTCCGCGATTCACAAAACATCCATAGCTAATCATAGAAAGACTGACTTCCCAGATCCATCCGACAAAACACATAAAGAAGAAACAGACTAAAATAGATGTTACTGTATAATTTCGATTTGGATGTAAAACGCGAAGGTTTGACTTCTTATACTCCTCTTCAATTGGAGATAGCCTTACTGGATAACATAATAAATACACTTCGGTAATCATAGTTTCAGCTTCCATTTTATTATAGGTATATCTTTCATATTGTTTTTCTTTTGAACTCAAATGAAAGATGATTCCAAAATTATCACACAAGAATTTTTTTACGCCCGTATACGCATTTTCTATTGGATTTTTCGCATTCAATGCCGCAATTACATCCGAATACGTATTACGCATCAAAGCACTACTTGGCTTTTCAAATAAATACGTATCATTTAAGATTGCACTTTGAAATTCTTTTCTTCTTAGTGTATAAAATTCACTCATCACAGCCATACGATACATATTCGAATAGAATATAGCACTAATCCCAAATGTACAAATATCCAAAATGTACCATCCTGCCATTGAAAATTGCCATTTAAAACATTCAAACTTATGTCCCTTCATCATATTTCGAGATAAAGAAAGTGCATCTTTTAAAGATATTGTTGGGTTTTCAGCCAAAATATAATCCACTAAATAATATATGTAGTAAAAATATATTCCTCCAACAACTGTAAAATTCATAATTGTCAAAATAATAGATTTCACTAACTTCACAAACGCAACATGCATCTGTTTTCGTATTCGCATTAAATAAACCAATCGATCAAGTGGAAGTTTTGCGTAAACTCTTCCTTCCAAAAATAGTCTACGATTAATAACTGGCAATACATTCACAATATACACTCTATAGAACACAGATATGCTTAAACCCATCACGACAAAACAAATACCCGCAATATCTTTTGAATGAACAATGGTAGATAAACCTAAAAATAGTGTCTTCACAAAGGATCCTGAAGTAATTCCATTTACCACATGTGCAAATACACCGTTGGTCGTACCAAAGACGTCTTCAGGAAGTAAAAATGTCATCGACTTCTCAAAAGAAGAGTGCATTAATAGGCCTGAAATACTCTTGGCATTTTCTTGTTTTAAAAGGGATAAAGTCGAACTAAACTCACTTCCCATAAGTACTGCTGCAAGACATAACACTAAATAGGTCGCATAGTGTGTTTTTACATTTTTATGTGCATTTTTCTTAATTTCTTTGAGTTTCATACTTAAATAATAGCATATCTGTAGTAAAATATTTTCAAAAAGAAAGGGGATTTATGATGAATCCAATTATCCAAAGTTTATTTGACCGCAAATCTTGTCGCATTTTTAAAGATAAACAAATATCCCAAGAAGAAAGAAAATTGATATTAGAAGCTTGCATGCAGGCACCGAGTGCAGGAAACCAACAAATGTATACAATTATTGATGTACAAGATAAGAAACTACAAGAAACACTATCTAAAACGTGTGATAATCAATCTTTTATTAATCAAGCTAAAATGGTTTTAATTTTCTGTGCTGATTTTCAGAAATGGTATGATTTATTTGTTTATGAAAATTGCAGTCCTAGAAAACCAGGCGTTGGTGATTTATTATTAGCCACAACGGATGCGACTATTGCCGCACAAAATGCGGTTGTAGCAGCCGAAAGTTTAGGAATTGGATCTTGTTACATTGGTGACATTTTAGAGCAGCATGATTTACATAGAGAATTATTAAATCTAAGTGAATATGTAGTCCCTGTATGCATGTTAGTACTTGGATATCCTGCAGAGGATCATTTTAAAAGACAAAAGCCAAAGCGTTGTAAATTAGAAGATATTGTTTGTGTTGATCAATATCATAGAAAAGACAAAAAGGAATTAAAAAATATGTTTGAACATAAAGCTGGAAATAAAACATTAAATGAATGGGCAACAGCCTTCTGTAAGCGAAAATACAATTCGGATTTTTCAAAAGAAATGACAAATTCTGTACAAAAATATATTGACCAATTTAAAAGTGAAGCCGATTAAGACTTCACTTATTAATTTCTAATACCGCATGATACGCATCTTTAAATGCATCTAAAGCAACACCTGCTTTTTTACAATCACCAATGATGTATGTAGGAATACCTAAATCTGCATACATGCTTGTATCGTTTGCCTTTGATCCTACAGCCATAATCACACTATCACATGGATATTCTTTGCCACTGGCAACAACTGCATGATCCTCAATTCGTTCTACAGTGGCACTTGTTTCAATTGTGATTGGCATTTGTGCCATCGCAAACTGCGCTGTAATTTGACGCAATGGTCCTAGATCTTGTAAAGCTTTTTCTTTCATTTCTAAAACAGTGACTTTCTTTTGTCTTGCAGCCAAGAATTCAGCGGTTTCAAAACCAACAAGACCACCACCAATAATGACGACGTTTTCACCTGGCACTTCTACTTTTTCACTTAATACATCATGAGCAACAATGGCTCTTTCACTACCTTCAATTGAAAGTACAAACGGACTAGATCCAATCGCAACAATGAGTGCATCCGGCTTAATTTCTTCAATCATTTCTTTAGTAACAACAGTATTTAAGTGCACTTCAATTCCAGATTCTTGAACATCCAAAATCATTTTATTGACCGCATTCTTAAAGTCTTTTTTAGCTGAAATAGCCCCGGCCAATAAGAATTGTCCACCAAGGCTTTCACTCTTTTCAAATAAAATTGGTGTATTGCCTGTTTCTTTTAAATCTAGAGCCGCTTCCATACCTGCAATTCCACCACCTAAGATGACAACTTTTTTAGAAACAGATCCTGGTTTTAGGTCTAATGTTTCCTCTTCTAATAAGCCAGGATTTCGCATACAAGTAATGTGTTTAATTGCTGGATTATATAACGATGCACAGAATGAGTCATAACAACCTTGGTTACATCCGATACAATAACGAATCTGATTGACCTTACCTGCTTTAGCCTTATTACAGAAGTTGGCATCGGCAAGCTGAGCACGTGCCATAACTACTAAATCGGCCTTGTCATCTTCTAAGATTTTTTCGGCAAATTCAGGCGTATTGATACGTCCACATGGCATTGTCAACATGCCTGTTTCTTTACGAATGCGCGCAGCATCTTCTACGTTAAATCCATTTTCAATATCCACTGGAGCCACTTCATATAATGTAGCTGCCGTTAATATATTTCCACGACTAATGTTTAATACGTCAACACCGAATTCTTTAGCATCTTTACAGAATTCAATCACTTCTTCAACCGTTAGTCCACCATCTAACATGTCATCATGACAATCCACACGCATGAATAGTGGCATATCTTCTGGCATATTGGCACGAATCGATTTAATGCATTCCAATGGGAATTTTTTACGATTTTCAAAAGATCCACCCCACTCATCACTTCGATGGTTAATTCCACCTGAAAGCATAGAGTGTGGTAAATAGTTATGTGCACAATGAAATTCTAAACAATCAAATCCAGCTTCTACTGCACGTTTTGCCGCTTGTCCAAACTTATCTATTATATCGAGTAATCTTTCATTTGTGATAGCTGGCACGGTATATTGTGGACTTAATGGTAAGTCATTGGGTACTAAAATCTGAGCCGTTTGATCTGAAGCTACGGCTAATCCACCTTGCCATAATTGAATGCAAGTTTTTCCTCCAGCTTCATGCACGGCATCATTTAACTTTTTAAATCCAGAAATATACTTATCGTCGGCAATAGACAAAAATCCAAAAGGTGCACTGGCCGCATCAACACTTGTAACTTCAATTGTATTTAATCCATTTCCACCTTTTGCACGAGCCACATGATACGCAATCAACTTATCTGTAACACTCTTTCCATCTTCACTTTCCGCACTTTCATGTGTTCCCATCGCAGACATGACAACACGATTTCTTAATTCCATACCACGAATCTGTATGGGTTCAAACAATTTGTCAAACATATGATTGTCCTCCTTTTCGTATGTTTATTTCTTATTTTATTATACTTCAATTGTTAGTGGTTTCACATACACAAAAGAAAAAGAGCTGTCATTCTTTGACAACTCGTACAGTTTCAATACCATAGTATTTCATGACTTCAATAGAAGACTCACTAATCACTTCTCCTGGAATCACTGGAAGAATCGCAGGAGGACAAGATACAGTCACACTGGAGCATACTTGTCCTAATGATTTAGATACATCCAATGTTATACTTGGCGAAAATAAAGCTTGACGCACATTCATGGCTTTTTTAGATTGTTCTAATTTTGGTGGCTTATTTGCTAAAATGGGTTTTCTTTCAATTCCACATAAACATGTCTCTAATCGTTTTAAGTCATCCTTCGTATTATATGGAGATGGCATTAATACAATATAGTCTGAATCATAGAATTCAGCATAGATATCACATTCCATTAAAAGATTTGCGATTTCATTTCCAGTATAGCCAAACTCTTTTGTTGAAATCGTTATCTTCATGGGTTCACCAGATAAAATCGTGTATCCATATTGAACCAACGTATTCTTTAATCCATCCACTCTTTGTATACATTCAGACAAAGATTTTTTAAACGTAGTATCCAACACCTCATTTGCCGCGTCTAAAGATGCCATAATCAAATAGGATGGACTTGTAGAAGAAAAATATTCCATAAAATGTTTAACGTCATTTTTCCATACTTGATTCAAAGAATCACTTAAGTGAAGATAAGCTCCCCCAGTAAGTACAGGTAGTGTTTTATGGGCCGAATCACAAGATAGATCAGCTCCTAAATCTACAGGATGTAAAGATGGTTCTAAAAAACGAAGATATGCACCATGCGCATTATCGACGGCAAGTAGTACATTATGTTTTTTACATACACTAGCTAAAGACTGAATGTCCCAAAGATTTCCTAAATAGTCTGGATTGGTCAGATATACAGCCGTTGGAAGACTTTCAATAATTGCCTTTTCTAAATCCTCTTCATTTATCTTACAAGATAAATAATCACTATTTCCATATAACCATTCAATATCAAAATCTAATAGTGCAGCCGCATGAATAAAACTTCGATGCGCATTTCTTCCTGCAAGAATTTTAGGCTTCTTGCCTTTACTTTTGGCATCTTGGCATAATATCGTGCACATCGTTTGAATGCATAAAGTAGAGCCTTGGGTTGAATAATAGGTTGGACATCCAAATAAAGAGGAAGCATTTTGTTCACTTTCCTTAATGATTCCTTCTGCCGCAAACAGTTCATCAGCTCCATAAATTTCTGTAAGATCCATTCCTTCAAAACCAAGAATGCCAGCGCCTTTATGGCCTGGCATATGCATTCTTACAGGTGATTTTTCTTGATACGATTTTAGAAAACTAACAATCGGCGTCTTCATGATTATTTTCTTTCATATCACGAATAATGGCTACGGCAAGGGCACACTCTAATCGTTTACAGAATAGCTCACAACCTTCTTTATATACACCTTTTACAGATCCTGTCGCATGGTATGCATTGGCTGCACATCCTCCAGAACAATAAAGTCTTGCCCAGCAATCTGCACATTCTTTACGTGCATATACGTTACATGATGCAAATTCATCCTGAATCTTTTTGTTTGTGACACCCGTATAAATGTCTCCTAATTTAAAGGCTTCTTCTCCTACAAATTGGTGACAAGGGTATAAATCTCCCCATGGTGTTACGGCCATATATTCAGTTCCTGAACCACATCCTGAAATACGTTTATAAATACATGGTCCACCTTTTAAATCAATCATATAGTGATAGAAAGTAAATGGATCTTTTTTCTCATCATATTCCAACATCAACTTCGCTAAATCTTCATATTGTTTCATAACAACTTCACGATCGGCTTCTGTTAATGCTGCAGGATCATCGGATTTGGCAACAACAGGTTCCATACTTAATTCTCTAAATCCTAAATCTAACATTTGTTGCACATCTTTTAAGAAGTCTGGATTGGCGTGAGTAAAAGTACCACGCATATAGTAATTTTTACCTTCACGAGCCTTTACTAACTTTTGGAATTTAGGAACGATTGTATCAAAACTTCCCTTACCAGAATAATCCACACGATAACGGTCATGCACTTCTTTACGTCCATCTAAACTTAAAACAACGTTGCTCATTTCTTTGTTCGCAAATTCAATTACGTCATCATCAATCAACATACCATTTGTCGTTAATGTAAAACGGAAATTCTTTCCAGCTTCTTTTTCAATACTACGAGCATACTCAACCAATTGTTTAACCACATCAAAGTTCATTAGTGGCTCTCCACCAAAGAAATCCACTTCTAAGTTTCTGCGTGTTCCTGAATTTTCCACCAAGAAATCAAGAGCTCGTTTTCCCGTTTCAAAACTCATCAATGCACGATCTCCATGGTATTTTCCTTGGCTGGCAAAACAATACGAGCAATTCAAGTTACAGGTATGGGCAATATGAAGACATAAAGCTTTAATAACACCACTTGTCTTAGCCTTTAACTGGCCTGCCATTGGCTCATATATATCTTCACTAAATAAACGACCTTGTTCTTTTAATTCTAAAATCTGGTCGTAACATTCTTCCAATTCAGATGTTTCAACGCTAGGGTATTTCTCCTTCATTTCTAAAACCAAGGTATTTTTATCTTTATCTAAAAATTCAGCAATCATATCATAAGCAATTTCATCTACCACATGAATGCTTCCTGAACAAATATCCAATACAATATTCTGATTAAACATCTTATACTGATGAATCATCTATATTTCCTCCTCAAAATTTAAAAAATGCTGCCTTAAAGGCGGCATTAAAAATGCCGAATTACTTCGGCATTTCTTAATTACTTACTTTCTTTATTATTTTCGCAAGCTTGGTTCGCAATTCCACAACTAGTTTTACAAGCTGATTGGCAAGAAGTTTGGCATTCTCCACATCCACCATTTTTTGCGCTTTCACACAAGTTACGAGTATCTACTGTATTAATATGTTTCATGATTATATACCCCCATATAAATTCCTTTTTATTTTAACACGCCAACAAAAGAATATCAAATTAAAAAGGCATTCCTAGTGATTACGCATGAAATGATCTTCAAAATTTCGCGATTTAAGATTATTTATTTTTTTATACACTTTAATAGTGTATTGGTGTACACTATTATTATGAAAAGATATGTTACTTATCCTGACTGGGT
>NZ_VUMR01000022.1 GCF_009696075.1 Holdemanella porci
TGCTTTATTAGCCATTATAATCACCATTCTTTCTTATTTTGATAGCTTGAACACCTTCATTATAGAAAGAATGGTGATTATTTTGTATAACATTTTTTGACACCACCCGCATAGCAGGTGGTTTTGTTGTTTTCGCTCGAATCCCTCGCTCAAACTGGCTAAAGCCAAAACACAAATAAAAATACACCGGATTAACCGGTGTATTAGTGGCAACCTCCACCACATGATGAACAATCATGTGAGCAACTTGATTGTTGCATTTGTTCTTCATGACGAAGTGTATTTACGCCAAGACCCTCAATACATACTGTGGCATTATCGGCTAAATTCGATACTTCCACAATTGTACATGCTGGGAATGGTTCGTCGACAAAGTTTTTGAATGTATTCAAGAATGCTTCTTTATCCTCGATATTCTTTAAATACACAGTGAACTTCACAACATGGTGAAGCTGTAAACCATAGTTTGATAAAACATCAATTACCTTATTGATGGCTGTAATTGTCTGTTCCTGAATGCTTTCGCCAAGTCCAGTCTGACCACTTAAATAAAAGAAGTCTCCCAATTGAACCATATTTGAAACGCAAGATGTTCCCTCTTGTTTTCCTGCTGATTTTAAAAATATATTCATAGTACTAAATTCCTTTCTTCTCTTATTATATAGAATCTACGCCATCTTCTAAAGTGTTTTGCACTAAAATTTCTCTAGGCTTACTTCCTCTAGCGGGACCAATGATACCATTTGCCTCTAAAACATCCATCAATCTTGCCGCTCTAGAATAACCCACAGAGAACTTTCTTTGAATCAAAGACGTACTTGCCTTTCTAGATGCGATCACAAAACGCTTCACTTCCTCATACAAAGGATCAGCTGTAACATTTCCCGCTTCATTTCCTTGATTTTGTAAATCTTTTAATTGAATAAAGGCATCATCATATTTTGGTCTTGCCTGCGATTTTACAAATGCACAAATGTTATTGACTTCTTCATCCTTAATAAAGACACCCTGGATACGACGAGGACTCGTCTCACCATTTGGTAAATACAACATATCTCCATTTCCTAGCAAACGCTCTGCTCCAGCTTGATCCAAAATCGTTCTTGAATCGACAGCTTGTGATACCGCAAACGCAATACGACTTGGAATATTTGCCTTAATAACACCTGTAATGACATCCACACTCGGTCTTTGTGTGGCAACAATCAAATGAATACCGGCGGCACGAGCAAGTTGTGTAATTCTTTGAATACTTGCTTCTACTTCTTTAGCTGCCACCAACATCAAGTCGGCCAACTCATCAATAATAATCACAATACGAGGCAATACTTTTAAATGATCATCTTCATGATTTTTGACATACTCATTATATGCCGCAATATTACGAACGCCTAATTCACCAAACAAGTCATAACGACGGTCCATGATTTCTACAATGACCTTTAATGCCTTATTGGCAAGATCACCATCCGTAATCACTGGAGATAATAAATGTGGTACATCATTATATGGAGTAAACTCCACTTTTTTAGGATCAATCAAAACTAATTTTACTTCATCTGGCTTTGTTCGCATTAAAATCGAAGAAATGATCGCATTGACACAAACCGATTTACCACTACCCGTAGCTCCTGCAATCAATAAGTGTGGCATACGATTTAATTCACCATAGACATTGTTCCCCATTAAGTCTTTTCCTAAACAGAAAAGCAACTTTTTATCTTTCATAGAATCCGGTATTGTACGCATCAAATCCTTCATCTGAACACTTGTCTTTTCAACGTTTGGAATTTCAATTCCAACACTTGCCTTACCCGGGATCGGTGCTTCAATACGAATATCCTTAGCCGCAAGCCCCATCTTGATATCGTTTTGTAAGTTACTGATTTTATTCACACGAACACCAAGTTCTGGCTTAATTTCAAACTTTGTGACACTTGGACCAATATGAATTTGTACAAGTTTAGCCTCCACACCAAACTCATGCAAGATCTCAATCAGTTTTTCACCTTTTTCCTTCGCTGTAGTCACATTCACATTGGATCTTGATTTTCTTTCCATATCCTCTAAAACATTTAATTTTGGAAGCTTATAGTTTTTAAAATCCGAATTTTCATCCGCAACATAATGTTTAGGTTCAACCCTTTCTACAACACCCTCATTGACAACAGGAACTTCTTTTTTGAACTCTACAGGACTCGGTTCATCATCCACATCCACCATAAAGCTTGGTTTTCTAGGTTCTAAATCCCCAATAATCAAAGGCTCATCCATTTCTTTTTCTTCATCCACAGCATCTGGTTGTACAGGTTTTACAGGATCGGCATTAATAATTTGAAAACTCGATTCATTTGTATCTTCATCTTCAAAAATAAAGTTTTTACGATCAATCGAAACAGGTGTTTCCTTGATTGGAGCACTCTTCATTATTTTTTTAGGTTTTCTTTCAAAACCTACAATTTTTTCATAACCAAACATTAAGATAGCTAGCACAAAAAACAATAGTACCATGACATAGGTTCCAGAATAATCGAATAATGACTGAAAAAGACATAGCAACAAAGCCCCTGCCAATCCAGAATATGTTTTCAAATGACCCGTAATTATATTACCGGCATTTTCCATAATATATTTTAAGCCATAGCTACCTGGGTGTGGTTTAAACTCTATAATCGAAGAAATCAAACTTAAGCCAAGTGCCAAAAATAAGATTCCAAACATATGACGCTTACGAATCACAGGCTGTTCCTTATGGAAAATAAGAACTGCACACAAGGTAGCATTCAAAATAAATAATCCATTTGTCAAAGTTCCAAATAAGAATTCAAAGAAATGTTTTAAAAAAGCTCCTACAATGCCAAATTCTAAAACGACAATAAAACTAATACATATCATACAAATAAGGAAACACAAACGAAATAAGTTTGAGTGCAACCAAGACGTTTGTGTTTTCTTTTTCGTAGATTTTCTTCGTGTTGTTTTTTTTCTGGCTTTTGCCATACTTACCCCACTTTCTACTTATTTAAGTTTATTTCTAAAATAACCGGTAAAATCATCGGTCTTTTTGCGGTTTGTTTATAAAGATATTTAGAAACCTTATCACGAATCAAGTTACGCGTTTCTAAATTGTCATACGTTTTATTTTCAACCGCCTCGTTGATCGTATCTTCCATAATTTTAGCTACATCACCCGTGATGTATTCTGCATCACGCAAATAGATCAATCCACGACTTTGTACATCTGGACCATTAATGATTTTCTTTGTCTTTGCGTTGATACCAATTGCTAAAATCATGACACCATCCGTACTCAATGTTTCACGATCTTTTAATACGACACCTGCCATATCCCAGTTTTCTTTTCCATCGATCATTGTTTCATGAAGCTCTAATTCCATTGCGCAAGAAACTAATTTGCGATTTTCAAAAGTAGCAACCTGTCCATTATCTAAAATGATGATGCGACTTGGATCATATCCCATTTCAACCGCAATCTGTGAATTCATGTGCAACAAACGATATTCCCCCTTGATTGGAATATAGTATTTTGGTTTTGTAAGGAAGATCATCATTTTCAAATCCTCTTTACTAGGGTGCATACTCAAAACATTCTTATCTAAGACGATGATTTCACCCTCTTTTTTGTACATGTCATTTTCCATGCTCTTGAATTCATTTTCAACACCAGGTACAACCGGACTTGCGACCACAATGACATCATCCTGATCAAACACAATCGATTCTAATTCATTGTTAGCAATGTTGTTGATAGTTTTGAATAAAGATTTACCTTGCCCAGAAATGATTACGACAACATCTTTCATTGAGTTATCAAAATCAGCTGGATCAATCACTAAAGAAGGATCTACCTCATACCCAATTTCTTTTAATCGCCCTACTAAATCACGTAATTCTTTTGAATAGAATACCATCTTACGACGACTTGCCATACAACAATCAATGATTTCCTGAATACGATATACACTTTGTGTATACACACTCACAAATACACGCTTATTTTCATGTGTTTCTAAAACCTGTAAAAGCTTAGGGGAAATACGATGACTCGGAGAAGTGTGTCCACTTCTTTCTGCACCTTTACTTTCCTGTAACAAAACCAATACACCTTCGTTACCAAGTTCTGAAATCGTTGTGAAATCGGCACGATATGCATCGTCTAAATCATCATAGTCTTCAATAAACTCACCAGAATATACAATATAGCCTTGATCTGTACCAATCGCTAAACCAAATGTTCCTGGATAAGCATGCGTAATTGGGAAGAAAACAACTCTTCTTTTGCCGATACGCTTTTTTTCATTACGCTTTACAGAATGTACACGCACACCTGTAATATGTTCCTGACGAATCATTTTCTGTACTTCTTTTACAGCTAATGGAGCGGTATAAACATCACAAGGGACTTGTTTTAATAAATATGGTAAAGCTCCCATAACGTCATCATGACCATGCGTAATAAAAATACCCGCAACACGATCTTTATTTTCGACTAAATACGTAAAATCCTGAATAATAAACTCGATACCTAATGACTCCTTGTTGTCAGGAAATTTGATACCCGCCTCTATTACATAGATGGATTCATCCACCTCCACACAGAATAAATTTTTACCATCTTCATCTAAACCACCAAGGGCAAAGATACGGATTTTTTCAGTTAATGAAGGAATTTTTTCTTCTTTCATATTATCTCCTTTTAAATAGTATTATTTTTCTAAATTATATCACACCGCAACGCCATCTAAAGAGAAACTTTTCGCCTCTGTAATTTTAACTTCTACAAAATCTCCAGGCTGAATATTTTCACCTTTAAAGTTAACTAATTTTTGGGTGTCTGTATATCCAGAATATACCTTTTCATTCTTCTTACTTAAGCCATCCACTAATACGGTAACAGTACGACCCACATAAGCTTTATTCTTTTCTAAAGCCAGATCATTCCATGTTTTATTTAATTTCGCTAAACGCTTTCTCTTTGTCTCCATATCAATCGAGTCATGCATACGGCTAGCTGGTGTACCAGGTCTTGCTGAAAAAATAAATGTAAAGGCATTATCGTATTTACAATAACGAACCACATCTAGAGTGTGTTCAAACTGCTCATCGGTTTCATTTGGGAAACCAACAATGATATCTGTTGAAACAGAAACATTTGGAATTGTATTGACAATCTTATCATATAAAGCTAAATATGATTCTTTTGTATAACGGCGACCCATTAACTTAAGTACATCATCATCTCCTGATTGTAGTGGCAAATGAATAAATGGCATGATATTGTCATATTTTGCGATTATATCAATCATTTCTTCGGAGAAATCCCAAGGGTGACTGGTTGTAAAACGAACACGAGGAATGCCAATCTTAGCAACTTCTTCTAATAATGTCGCAAAATCCTGTTCATTATCCATATCTTTTCCATACGCATTCACGTTTTGTCCAAGCAATGTGATTTCTTTATAACCCTCATCTTTAAGTTGCTGAACCTCTTTTAAGATTTCAGACATCTTACGTGAACGCTGTTTACCACGAGTATAAGGAACAATACAATATGTACAGAATTTGTCACAACCATACATAATGTTGACCCAAGCCTTGAATGTTCCAAAACGGTGTACCGGTAGATTTTCGTAAACCTCTCCTTCTTTAGAGTAAATCTTTACAACTTTTTTACCCTCAACCATACAACTATAAAGCATGCTAGGAAGCTCTTGAATATTGTGTGTGCCAAACAATAAACGAACTTGAGGATATTTCGTTAATAAAGTTTCAACTAAACCTTCCTCTTGTGCCATACATCCACAAACACCAATCACAAGATCTTTGTTTTCGCGATATAAACGTTTGAAGTTACCAATCTCACCCAATACTTTTTCTTCCGCATTTTGACGAATTGCACAAGTATTGATAATTATGACATCACTGCCTTCAGCCGTTTCATTAGGTACAAATCCTAGCTCATCTAAAATACCAGCCAATGTTTCACTGTCACGCTCATTAGCCTGGCAGCCATATGTAGAAATAAAATATTTTTTTCCTCTTCCCATCATACGAGCAGCTTCAGGAATAGTAAATGTATCAATACGATCAATTGTATTTGTAGTACGCTTTTGTGCTTCTTTTAAATCGGGTAATACCCATCCTGGTTTTTGTTTCATGTGATCTCCTTTCGAAAAAAAATGCCAAGCACTAAGCTTGGCAAATGTGTTTAAATTTGAATTACTGGCTGATTGCTCCAACAGGGCAAGTTCCTACGCATGAACCGCAGTCGATGCAAGTTCCTTCGTCACAAGCTGATTTTCCTTCATCGTCTAATGAAAGAGCTCCTACAGGGCATCCTCCTACACAAGCACCACATCCGATGCAAGCATCTTTATCGATATTTACTGCCATTGTTATTTCCTCCTTGTTTAATAATTTATACTCAAATTATAGCGATAACCAAGTAGTGAATCAAGACAGTTTAGTAAGTGCTGGCTTACCGTAATTCATTTACCAAACTAAAAAATTGAAGTCGGGACTAAAGCCCGACATTTTTATTTTGCGTATTCCTGGGCACGTGTCTCACGAATAACATTAACCTTGATTTGACCTGGATATGTCAATTCAGATTCAATCTTATCACGAATATCACGAGCTAATTTTACACAAGTCAAGTCATCCACGTGTTCTGGATTTACAAGTACACGAATTTCACGACCGGCCTGAATCGCAAACGCATTTGAAACACCCTCAAATCCATTCGCAATTTTCTCTAAGTTTTCAAGACGATTGATATAAGCCTGAGCACTTTCTTTACGTGCACCAGGTCTTGCAGCACTAATTGTATCTGCTGCGATGACCAAATGACTCGTCAAGAACTTAGGTTCTACATCCCCATGGTGTGAGTGGATCGCATTTAATACAATTTCTTTTTCACCATGCTTCTTACAGAACTTGTATCCCAATTCAACGTGAGACCCATCTTGCTGCTCAATATTCAATGCCTTACCAATATCGTGCAACAATCCAGCACGTTTGGCAATTTGCTGATTCAATCCAAGTTCAGCTGCCATGCATCCAGCGATATAGGCAACTTCCATAGAGTGCTGCAAAGCATTTTGTCCATAAGAATAACGATATTTTAATGTACCAATCAATTTTACAATTTCACGATCAATACGACCAATACCCAGTTTAAAGATAGCTTCCTCACCAGCCTTCATGATCTCTTGATCAATTTCATTCTGATATTTCTTAACAACATCTTCAATTCGTCCCGGCTGAATTCTTCCATCACGAATCAAGTGTTCCAAAGCTAAACGAGCCACTTCACGACGTACTGGATTAAAACATGTAATCGTAATCAAATCTGGAGTATCATCGATATTTAATTCAACACCCGTTGCTTGTTCAAAACAACGAATATTACGTCCTTCACGACCAATGATACGTCCCTTCATTTCTTCACCAGGTAAAGAAACAACACTGACTGTCTTTTCTTGAGTTTCCTGCTGAGACATACGCTCAATAGCTAAGGCAATGATATTCTGCGCTTTTTCATTGGCAGTCGCCTTTGCCTCATCCTCTTTATCTTTGATGTACGCAATTGTTTCATGTTCCATTTTCTTTTCCACAATCGCAAATAATTCATCTTTTGCTGCCTGGCTTGACATTTTGGCAACACTCTCTAAAATGACAACCTGTTTGTCGATTTCTTCTTGTAATTTCTTCTCTTTTTCGTCTAATGATGTCAGTTTGTCAGCAACACTTTTCATCTTTTCATTAATCTGACGCTCTTTTTGATTTAACGCTTCATCACGAAAATTCAAGTTATCTTCTCTACGCAATAACTTGTTCTCTAATTCCATTGATTCTTGTTTACGTTCTTTAATTTCTTTTTCAGCTTCTACGCGCAAATCATGAGCCTGTGTCTTTCCGTCTAACACGGCTTGTTTTACACGAGATTCCGCTTCATTTTGAGCTTCTTTTAAAATCTGTTCTGCTTTTTGCTGATTCTTATTTAAACCTGCTTTGGAAAGTCCGACCATACAGCCAGATCCAATCGCAAGACCTGCGACACCAGACAAAACGATCCATAGTACATCCATACTATTTCCTCCTTTTCGTCCTTTGTTCTAGGTAAAACCAAAAATATTATACACGAAAACAGGTATAAAGTCTATCAACTCAACATCCAAAATAAAAGATGTTTGCCTTGACAAACATCTTATAATAAAGCACGAATCGCAAAGAAGATTAAAACAAATGCACCTAATACGATACGATACCATCCAAATACTTTGAAATCGTGTTTTTTTATGTATGACATTAAGAAGCGAATCACAAAAATAGATACAAAAAATGCCACAACCATACCAATCACTAGAATAAAAAATTCTAGAACACTAAACGCAAGTCCAAATTTCACCAACTTCAATAGACTCGCTCCAAACATAACTGGAATCGCTAAGAAAAAAGTAAATTCTGCAGCTACTGCACGACTGACACCAATCATCAATCCACCAACAATCGTAGCTCCTGATCTTGAAGTTCCAGGAAGTACAGCTGCCACAACTTGAAACAAACCAATAATCAATGCATCTTTATAAGATAAAGCAGATAAACTATTTACACTAGGACACATATCTTTATTACGGTTTTCAATATAAATAAACGCGACACCCACTAAAATCAACATTATCGCTACGACAAAGCCATTATATAAGTGTGCATCGATCCAATCATCCAATGCCAAGCCAATAAATGCTGCAGGAATTGTAGCTACTAAAATCTTAGACCATAAGATCCAGATAGATTTCACAGAAGTATATTTTCCTTCTTTATTTTTTCTAAATGGGAAAATTTTATTCCAGTATAAAACAACAACCGCAAGAATGGCCCCTAACTGGATTACGACAAGAAACATACTCCAGAATGATTTTGATACATTCATAGGCATGATTTCTTCTAATAAAATCATATGTCCTGTTGAACTAATTGGAAGCCATTCAGTAATCCCCTCAACAATACCATACAATATCGATTTTAAAATCTCGATCATACTATCCTCCATACTACAGAAAAAGCCAGGAAATCCTGGCTACATTTTTACTTTTCAACGATTTGTTTGCCGTTGTATTCGCCACAAGAGCACATCTTGTGAGCAAGTTTATATTCACCACAATTTGGACAACGAGTCAACGCTGGTTTCACCAATTTGTAATGTGTTCTACGTTTTGCTTTACGTGTTTTTGAATTTCTTCTCTGTTGAACTGCCATGCTTGCACCTCCTAGTCATCATCCAGTTTGAAATCATTTAATTTTTCCCATCGTGGATCAATTTTTGGCTCTTCTTTATCTTGATCCGATAAAAGCTGCCAACCATCTCCCTTTGGATATTGATCTCGAGGTAAACGAGTGATACTCATTGGAGCCTCATATAATATCGCCTGGAAAATCTCTGGGTTAATATCGATTGTCTCTTTTTTCACCACGATAATTTCCTGATCTTCCGCATCCTGTACAGGAACAAAAGAATACGTTTGTTGCGACTCCGCCTCAAATGGAAAATCAATATCTTCGTTTGTGATGGAATCTAGAACAATCATTGTTCCATCCATTCTCAAATCACTCGATACGAAATTCATTCCGTCAAACTCTAATGTACCCGTAACATGTACATCTGGAATAGACTTGACAGAAGTATGATGAAGCAGATCGTTTTCTTCAACCGCAATCCACTCATCAATTTCAATAATATGGTTTTTTGCATTTAAGAAGTCTTTTCTATTAAATTTCACGATCTTCACCTCATGTCGCATTTGATATTATAATAAAAGTAATTGATAAAGTCAATATTTCCACAAGAAAAAGATTTTGATATCATAATGAATATGAAAACATGTGGAATTATTGCAGAATATAATCCTTTTCATCAAGGACATATCTATCATATCCAAAAAACGAAAGAATTAACACAATGTGATTGTTTAATTGCGATTGTTTCCAATCATTTTACACAACGAGGCCTTTTTAACCTATTAACTATGGAAGATAAAACGAAGCTAGCCCTCGAAGCCGGATGCAATCTAGTCATTGAGCTTCCTCCTTGTTATGCAGCACAAAGTGCGGATTACTTTGCCAAATATGCTGTTGAGTCTTTAAGTCAATTACATATTGATCAAATTTGTTTTGGCTCTGAAACAAACAACATCAGCACTCTAAAAGAATATTCGAAACAAATGGAATCGACTCAAGTGGTTCCATCTTTAAGCATGAATCAAAATCTATACACCAAAAATATTCGTCCTAATGATATCTTAGGCATTCAATATATCAAACAATGCGAGAAATACGGTATTACCCCTTGTACAATTGCTCGTAATGATTCTTTTAAAAGTGCTACGCAAACACGCAAAGAATACTTTGACGGTATTTCTCAATTCAATGATGACTACTTTAATAAAAACCAAACATGGGACACACATTATCCATATCTAAGAAAATTTTTACTTTTATCCGATACAAATACTTTATCCACATACTTTTTAGTCAACGAAGGGATTGAATATCGCTTAAAAGAAAATGCCAAAAAATATCAAAAGTGGCAAGATTTTCTTATGGCTTCCATTTCTAAAACTTATACAAAAGCACGTATTCAAAGAACTTGTATGTTCATTTTACTTCAAATCACAAAAGCACAGATGCAAGAGAACAACCATTTCAATCAAGTTATTGTATCAGGCTTTGATTCTGTAGGACAAGAATTTTTAAAAGGTAAACAAGTCATCACAAAATTTAAAGAATTGCCTAAATTTCTGCAAGACATTGAACTCAAATGTCAATATCTATCTTTTGACACATTTAAAGCTAGAAAGGTGGTGTATTATGATCGTTAGTATATGCATTTTAATCTTTCTTGTGTGTCTATACATCTATTTTTTTCCACGTATCCCAAAGCGAAAGAAACACTATGCGTACGCACTATTACTTGGATGTCCTGCTCATGATGATGGAACCATGTCTTCAAGTCAAATCAAAAGATGCAATCTTGCGATTGACATGTATAAAAAGGGGCTTTATGATACGCTAATTATCTCTGGGTCAAATGTAAAAAATGAGTATGTGGAAGCCAAAGTTATGCACAATTATATAACAAATAAAACTAAAATCCCAACCATTCTAGAAACACACGCAAGAAATACCTTTGAAAACTTCAAGTTATCTAAAGAATATATTCAAGAGCAAGATGTGCTCATTCTAACATCCCAAACGCACGCCAAAAGAGCTTGTGCAATTGCCAAGCAATTCTTTTCAGATTATGGTTGTTCGTGGTTTAAAGATTTAAAGATGAAGCACATTCTTCGCGAAATTATTTCTCGTATCATCTACATTAAAATTGAAATTCAGAAGAAAATAGGAAGGTATTAGCCTTCCTATTGAATTGTACGATCGACTTCATTGACGCTTCGTACTTTTTTTAAGTTCGCAATTAAATTTTGTAGATGCGCTGCATTCTTTACTGCAACCGTTAGTTTTGTAGTTGCCTCTAAGTTTCCTTCATCCACAGCCGAATCTACATGTTTTAAATAAACATTGCACTGCTGTAAAGTCGTTACAATATCACTCAACAAGTAGTTACGATCATCACTATGAACCACCAAATTGACTTCATATTGTTTTTCATCTAAGCCCTCTTCCCATTGAACAGGAATCAGACGTTTCTTTTCATTCAAGATATTTGGACAATCCGCTCTATGGACCTTCACACCTTGGCCTTTAGAAATATATCCAATAATTGGATCACCCGGAATAGGTCGACAACAATTGGCCAAAGATACCGCAATTGTATCAACGCCTGGAACAATAACACCACAATTTGAATGTTTCACTTGGTGAGCTGGCTGCTTATTGTAGATCTTCATAATTTCCTGATTTTCCAACATACTTGAACGATTCTTCACCAAACGATCCACAATGGACTGCAATGATACACGCTTCATCGCAATACCTACATATAGATCATCCACACTCTTAAATGACAAAGATGTTAAAATCGACTCTAAACGTTTGGTTTCCATTAATTTTGGATCCAGCTTCAAACGTCTAAACTCATCTTCAAGCATCGATTGACCTAGCTTAATGCTGTCCTTGCGTGACTGCTGCTCTTGTTTTTGTAAGAAAGTACGAATCTTATTTCGTGCATGTCCACTCTTAACAATCTTAATCCAGTCTGCACTCGGACCTACAGAGTTGTTGTTGGTTAAAATATCAACAACATCCCCCGTTTTTAATGACGTGTTCAAAGGTACAATAGCTCCATTGACTTTAGCACCAACCGTTTTATTACCAACCTCCGTATGGATTCTGTACGCAAAATCGATTGGACAAGAACCTGAAGGTAACGCAATAACTTTACCTCTAGGAGTTAAACAATATACATTGGCTTCAAAAATATCTTTTTGAAGTACATTCATATATTCAAGTGGATCTTCACTCTCTTCATCAGTCATCATAGAGAAATCTCTAAACCAAGAAAGTTTATCCTCAATCTCTTTTTGTTCATACTCAGGCGCATAATTACGATTTTCTTTATACTTCCAGTGCGCCGCAACACCTCGTTCGGCAATCGCATCCATTTCTTCAGTACGAATCTGGATTTCAAAAATATTACCATGTTCTGGCTCTACAATCGTCGTATGCAAAGACTGATACATGTTGGCTTTTGGCATCGCAATATAATCTTTAAAACGACCAGGAATCGGTCTATATTTGGCATGGATATAACCTAATATTTCATAACAATGCACCACTGAATCTGTAATAATACGAATTGCTAATAAGTCTAAAATTTCTTCAAAACGCTTGTTTTTTGTAACCATCTTTTTATAGATGCTGTAGAAATGTTTAGAACGGCCAAAAATACGATATTGAATATTATACTCTTGTAAAATCGATTCAATATCCGAAATCATTTCTTGAACTTGACCATTACGATCACTTTCACGTTGTTTTACCAACCCTTTGATTTCTTCATACTTCTTATAATCTAGATATTTAAAAGACAAATCTTCCAACTCGTTTTTTATTTCACTGATACCTAAACGGTGTGCAATCGGTGCATATACACTCAACGTTTCATGCGCAATCTTCTTTTGTTTTTCCGGACGCATATACTGCAACGTACGCATATTATGTAGACGGTCCGCCAATTTAATCAAGATGACACGAATATCTTTGGCCATCGCAATAAATAACTTACGATGGTTGCTTGCCAAATATTCTTCTTCATCTTTAAACTTAATGGCACCAATTTTCGTAACTGCATCCACCAAAGTTGCGATTTCTTCACCAAACAATTCTATAATCGTATCTGTAGTTACGCCTTCACAATCTTCTACTGTATCATGTAAAAGACCAGCCGCAATCGTTTTAGGGCCACAATGCATTAACGCTAATGTATTCGCCACCTGAATTACGTGAATGACATAAGGCTCTCCACTTTTACGAAACTGCCCCTTATGGTGTTCATAGGCAAAATCATATGCCTTTTGTATCAACTCAATGTTTTCTGGGCGTTTTATATATGTCTGTACATTCTCCATGCACTCTTCAAAAGTAACTTGCTTTTTCTGACTCATAATCACTGCGCCCCCTTTCCTAAATTAAATTCTTTATTCTCCCTTAAAATGTGTTAAAGCACACACTGGAATATCTTTAAATTTTTCTCTTCCTTTTAAATCATCCAATTCAATCACAAAAGCTACACCGACAACGCTTGCCTGCATACGCTCAACCATTTTAATAATGGCTTCTACAGTACCTCCTGTAGCTAATAAATCATCGATGATCACAACTTTTTGCCCAGGTAAAATGGCATCCGCATGGACACAAAGCTCATCTTGACCATATTCTAGATCGTACGTTTCATTCACTGTTTCTCTAGGAAGTTTTCCTGGCTTTCTAACGGGCACAAAACCAACATGATTCTCTAAAGCTACTGGCACACCAAATAAGAAACCACGAGCTTCTGGGCCAATCACAACATCGGCACCAATACTTTTCACAAAGTCATTGAATTGATCTACACAATAACGCATCGAATTCGCGTTTTGCAAAATAGGTGTTACATCTCTAAAAACGATTCCTTCCTTAGGAAATCCTGGAATACTCTCAATATAATCTTTTAAATCCATACTAAACCTCTTTCTAATTGATTCCATTTTACTACGCATATACAATCTCATCAATCACAAAATTTACCTGTTTACGACCCTGATACTGATTGATTTGAACAGTTCCAATAAATGAATAAATCGCATTTACACTTTTTTTATACTCCGCTTCACTCTGGTTAAATCGCATACACTGCAAGCCAGATTCTAAAGTATACTTTCGATGTTTATGATTTTGAAAATCATATAAACTTTTAATTTTTGGCTGAACGATTTCAAAACTAGGAAACACAAAACCAGGACCAAACGGTCTAAGTATATCTAAAGATTGAATGGTTTTTAAACTTAATTCTTCATCATCTATGACTAATGTATTTTTCTTCTTTACACTATACGTATATTCCTTGATACGTGTATAAATAAATTTTTCAAACAAATCAAATTCATTTAGATTCAAAGAAAAACCAGCTGCATTTTCATGTCCGCCAAACGTCACAAAATGTGGATATTCACCTAAAAAATCCATACAGTTAAAGCCCTCTGGACTTCGCATACTTGCCTTATACCCCTGCTCATTTTTTGCCAAGACAATACAAGGCTTATTAAAGCTAGCACAAATCGATCCTGCAACTAAACCAATGATTCCCTCATGAAAGCTTGCATCTTCAATCATAAAGATATCTTCATTGCCTTTGCACTTCATCAAAGCTGTTTTTTGCATCTGATCCGATAATTGTTTACGAATCGTATTGATCTGTGTAATCTGCTGACCCAATGTAAAAATACTCTCATCATCCTGCGCTAAAAAATAACGAACAACATTATTCGCATTCGCAAGATTACTTAATCTTCCAATCGCATTTAATTTTGGGACCACCTGAAAACCAATACTCGTTTCATTTAACTCACGGTCGGTAGCTAATGAAAATATATGTTTTTCATGCGTTTGATTCATCAAACGTAAAGCATTTTGAATCAAAGCACGCGTCTGCCCTTTCACAATCATCATATCTGAAATACTCGCAAGGCCTGCTAGCTGTAAAAGATAGTCATTGTCAACTCCTAATACACGCATACATTCATAGGCAACACCAGCTCCACATAGTGTTTCAAAACAAGATTCCATCAATGTTGGATGCACTACAATATCGCAATTCACCTCTTCATCCATTGTATGATGGTCCGTTACGATTACATCCATACCCAATTCTTTAGCCAACGCTAAAGCTTGCGTACTCTTAATTCCATTATCTACTGTGATAATCAAGGAATAACCTTTTTTGTGTGCAAGTGTAACAGTCGCCTCACTTAATCCATACCCCTCTTTGATACGGTCTGGAATATAGAAACCACACTCAAGGCCTAGTTGTCTTAATCCTGAAACCATAATGGTTGTTGCGCTGATACCATCACAATCATAGTCACCGGCAACGATTACTTTTTCACAATTCGAAACAGCTTGTGCTATACGCTTTTTAAACCTTTCCATACATGCAGATTCAGAAATTGAATTTAAAGGCTGACTCGTTGTCCAATATTCCCATTTTGATGTATCGGGCTCTAAAAATTCTAATACTTTTTTTGTTAATTCTGTCATTTGTTCCATGCTAATTATTATACCATATATTAAAATGTTCACAGACTATTAATCTGTGAACAATTCTTTCTGATAAGGAATTTGAAGATGCTCATACGCTTTAGGCGTTACAATTCTTCCTCTTGGCGTTCGATTGATAAAACCAATCTGTAATAAATAGGGCTCATATACATCTTCGAGCGTCATCGGCTCTTCTCCAATACTTGATGCGATGGCTTCAAGCCCGACGGGACCTCCTTTAAATCTTTCAATAATACCCTTTAAGTATTTGTGATCAACCGCATCCAAACCTAAATGATCTACACGAAGTCGGTCTAGAGCTGTTTTTGCAATTTCACTTGAAACCAAACCCTCATTATAGACTTGTGCAAAATCACGCACACGTCTAAACAAACGGTTTGCGATACGTGGAGTCCCACGTGAGCGTAAAGCTATTTCTGTGACAGCATTTTTATCAATTTCCGTATTCATAACACAACTTGTACGATAAACAATTTTTTCTAAGTCTGATAAATTATAGTACTCCAATTGGGAAATGATTCCAAAACGATCACGTAAAGGAGCACTTAAATCTCCGGCACGAGTTGTGGCACCAACAAGTGTAAAAGGTGGTAAATTAATACGAATATTGTGTACCGTAGCCGAATCTTTACCTACCACAATATCTAGACAATAATCTTCCATAGCTGGATACAACACTTCTTCTACTTGTTTTGGCAAGCGATGGATCTCATCAATAAATAAGACATCTCCTGGTTCAAGCGTCGTAAGAATCGCAGCTAGATCTCCACTTTTTTCAATCGAAGGACCACTGGCTGTTTTAAGATTTCCATGCATCTCATTAGCAAGAATATATGCCAATGTTGTTTTTCCAAGTCCAGGAGGACCGTAGAATAAAACATGGTCCAAAGCTTCATTTCTAGATCTTGCCGCATGAATAAACACATTTAGATTTTCTTTTAATTCCGATTGCCCAATATATTCATTTAAACTTTGCGGACGCAATGTCTTTTCAAAGTTATCACACTCTTGTAAATTTCCATCTACTTCTCTAGGCATTTATCTTATACTCCATTTCTTTTTGCGAGTAAGATCAATGCTTGTCTTAGCATTTCATCTTCTCCTAATTCTGTATTTTCTAATTCCTTTTTAATTGTCGTTAATTGATTTGTCTTATATCCAAGTGATAAAAGCGCATCCTGAACTTGGCCCCACACTGGATTTGATGTAGCTCCATCACTGGTTTCCAAAGATACAAACTTGCCTTTTAGATCTAGAACAATTTGTCCTGCCGTTTTTGCACCAATACCAGGTAAAGACTTAAGTTTTTTGATATCATCATTTTCAATGGCTTCAATCATTTCTTTTCCCGAACATACCGACAACATAGTCTGTGCTGTTTTAGGACCAATGCCTTTCACATTGATCAAACGCATAAACACTTCATAGTCTTCTTCTTTTAAAAAACCAAACAACAAGATCGCATCCTCACGTACATGTTGATACGTATAAAGAAACAATTCATCTCCCATTTTTTGACTTAAAGCATTTGCCAGATAGACTTCGTAGCCTACCCCATGCACATCCAACACAACACGATCACTTCGAATAATTCTTACAACGCCATTCACAAACGCAATCATATTACACCTCAACATCTAATTCTACAGGACAATGATCGGAACCATATACATCTGTCAAAATCTTGGCATCCACAATTTTATCTTTTAATTCCGGTGATACTAACCAATAATCAATTCTCCATCCCGCATTCTTTTCGCGAGCCTTAAAGCGATAACTCCACCAAGAATATTCTACTTTTTCAGGATACAAAGTACGGTATGTATCTACAAAATGAGACAATAAACACTTCTTAAAACTATCTCTTTCTTCATCTGTAAAACCTGCATTTTTATGATTTGTCTTTGGATTTTTAATATCGATCTCTTCATTGGCCACATTAAAATCGCCACAAGCCATAACTGGTTTATCTAATGATTTTAAATAGGCACTAAACGCTTTATCCCATTCCATACGATAATCTAAACGCTTTAGACCATCTCCTGAGTTTGGTGTATAAACAGTCACAACATAATATGTAGGATATTCAAGAGTAATTACTCTTCCTTCTGTATCATGTTCTTCCATATTCATTCCATAACGAACCGACACTGGTTCTTCTTTACAGAAAATCATTGTTCCACTATAGCCTTTTCTTTGTGCGCTATTTATATATTGATACGGATATAATTCACAATCCACTTCAATTTGATCGGGTTGAGCCTTCGTTTCTTGAATACAGAAAATATCTGCGTCCAAAGCATAAAGAATTTCCACAAAATCCTTCTTTAATACGGCACGAATCCCGTTTACGTTCCACGAAATACATTTCATAAAAAAACCACCTCAGAAGCATTATACCACACCAAAAGAAAAGGCTACACAATGTGTAACCTTAGTTTTCAATAAATTCAAATTCAAAGCCTAATAAACGTACTGTATCTCCATCTTGACATCCAGCCTCTCTTAAAGCTGTATCAATTCCAAGATAACGCATCTTATTGGCAAATAGATAGAAGTCTTCTTCTGTATTCAACTTATTGATGTCAAATACACGTTCAAGTCTAGGACCTGAAACATTCCATACGCCATCTTCTACTTTTTCAATAATGATGTCTTTCTTCTTCTCTTCAAATGTATACATAACACCTGTCTCGCCCGTATCTTCCGTAATTGGGAATACTGGTGTTGTTGCAAGAAGATCAGCTGCTTTACGAAGTACTGGGTCTAAGCCTTCATGAATAATCGTTGTTGTTTCATATACTGGGATATCTGGATATTTTTCTTTAAAACGACGAACATTTTCTTCGGCATTTTCCATATCCATTTTATTTGCGACAACAATTTGTGGTCTTTCCAATAAACGAATCTGGTAAGACTTCAACTCATTATTAATGACTTCATAATCTTTTAATGGATCTCGTCCATCTTCTGCACCCATATCAATAATGTGAATAATAACACGACATCTTTCAATGTGACGCAAGAACTGGTGACCTAAACCTTTACCATCACTTGCTCCTTCAATAAGTCCTGGTAAATCGGCTAGTACAAAGCTTCTTCCATCTCCGGTTTGTACAACCCCAACATTTGGTGTGATTGTCGTAAATGGATAATCTCCAATTTCTGGACGCGCTTTACTAACAGCATCTAGGAATGTGGATTTTCCTACACTAGGGAATCCTACCAATCCAACATCGGCAAGTACTCTAAGTTCTACAATACAATCAAATTCTTCACCCAATACACCTTGTTCTGCATATTTTGGTGCTGTATTGTGGCTTGATCTAAAATGCCAGTTACCACGACCTCCACGACCACCATGTGCTACAACTTGGCGTTGGTGTGGTTTTGTCAAGTCAGCAAGTACTTGATTATTATCACTTCTCTTTACAATCGTTCCTAATGGAACTTTTACTACTTTATGTTCTCCATTGGCTCCATGCATCTTTTTATTTTTACCTTTTTCACCCGGAGTAGCAATCACCTTACGGTGATAACGTAAATCTAAAAGTGTTGTCATTCCTGGATCGGCTTCAAAAATGACATCTCCACCGTTACCTCCATCGCCCCCAAAAGGTCCACCATAGGCAACATATTTCTCATGGCGAAAACTTACTAAACCATCTCCACCTTTACCTGCTTTTATATGAACTTTGACCTGATCTACAAACATATATACCCTCCTTTCTTTCTCATTAAAAAAGATCCCAGCAACGGGATCTTAAATTTCACACTTGTTAAGCTTGTGGATAAACAGAAACTTTCTTTCTATCTTTACCAAGACGTTCGTATTTAACAACACCGTTAACTAATGCGAACAATGTATCATCAGCACCACGTCCTACGTTAGTTCCTGGATGAATTTTTGTTCCACGTTGACGATAAATAATGCTTCCAGCGTGACAAGATTGTCCATCAGCTAATTTAGCTCCTAAACGTTTTGAGTGAGAATCACGACCGTTCTTTGTAGAACCAACTCCCTTTTTAGAAGCGAATAACTGTAAGTCTAATTTTAATAACATTTTTTACACCTCCTGTACTTGTATGTATTTAGGATAACTCTCTTCAATACTTTGAAACTGAACCAATAGCGTATTCAATATGATTTGTAGTTCAGCACATTCCGTATTGTTTATTTCTAATTCAACATCTCCTGCATCTACTTTATAAGAAATGAAACTTAAATAGCCAAGCTGTGCGATTGCGTTAATACCACCAATAATAATGGTACTGGCTGCAGAACAGACGATATCTTTTCCATACTGATCATACTCAGCATGTCCCTGCATAGAGATCAATGAAATCCCATGTTCATCTCTAGCAATTTTAATTTTAATCATAATTAAGCTTCGATAGCTTCAATTTTTACACGAGTGTAAGGTTGACGGTGTCCTTGTTTACGACGTGTTGAAGATTTTTTGGCTTTATATTTCACGATAGTGATTTTCTTTCCTTTGCCTTGTTTTTCAACAACACCAGTTACCTTTGCACCTTCTACGAATGGTTTACCAAATTTTCCATCAGCGTATAATACTTTGTCAAATGTAACTGTGTCTCCTTCGTTAGCTTCTAATTTTTCAACGAAGATAACAGCATCCTTTTCAACACGGATCTGTTTTCCACCAGTTTCGATAATTGCGTACATGTGTGCACCTCCTATTCATTCTTTTTTCACATTTAGCTTGATACTCGCCATCAAGGTGTGAAATTTCAACTTAAACCTTTTCTGGGCGGTTGCAAGTCCATACACGGAGTTTGCAACATTGATATTTTAAAGGATATAAAGCAATACGTCAAGATAAAATTCTATTTTTTAGCTCTATGTATTATACTGATAAACTGGAATTTGACTTGCCTATTTTCTTAAAATCTCATGTGGAGCTTCTATTTCATTTGCCAAAGTATGCTCTGTTAATTCTGACATCAATTTCAATTTTTTATTAATCAATGGTCGCATACAATTAGGAACATGTTCCTGATGCGCTCTGTGGATTGCTACACATTCCTTACAGTTTCCGTGATAACGACAGGCTTTCAGGCAAGGACAATGATCTTTGTCTTTATACTCCTTACGAAATTCCGCTGCAAATTCTTCTTGCAGTCTCAGCCCCTCGACACGGTTTCCCTTATGAAATTCTACCATTGCATCCAGTTCTTTCTGGTTCCCTTCAATCTTCATGTTATTATAGCGCCTCCATTTCAACTATTATTCCTCATTTTCTGATAAATTCCGATTTAGCTTTTTATACATCATAATCATATTTTTAGACTTAAATCACTAAGATTTCTGCCATTTCCAAAATGATACAAAGAACAAACAAAATAACAATCAATAATACGGGCGAAAAACCTTTTTTTAGTATCTTTGTACAACCAAAGAATACACATAAAGAAAGAACTCCAGGTAAAACCATATCTAAATCGGATTGAATATTTACTACATGAATCTGCACAAATCTTTGTACCAAAATTCCAACCACAAACATTCCGAGCATACTTGCAGCTAATGTTACATTCTTTAAGAATGTATCCGATAAGTCCGTAATCAACTTAGTACCTTTCTTATAACCAAGCTCTTGTGTAATCCAAAGAAAACCAAAACGAAGTACGTTCCATGCCACAAAGAAGAAAATAGGTCCTAGAACATTTTGCGATAACGCAAGCGATGCACCAACAGCAGCAAGAATCGGACGCATTGTAAACCAGAATACAGGATCTCCTACACCTGCCAACGGTCCCATTAAGCCAATCTTTACATCTTGAATAGATGTATCTGAAATATCAGCACCTTTTGCCTTTTCTTCTTCCATAGCCAAGACAATACCAACAATGGGAGCAGAAACATATGGATGTGTATTATAAAACTTTAAATGGCGCTCTACAGCCAAATCATAATCTTCTTTGTTTGGATATAATTCTTTCAATGCCGGAAGCAAGCCATAACACCAGCCACCATTTTGCATACGCTCAAAATTCCATGAACCTTGTAAATATTGATGGTTTAAACAAACCTTTAATCTTGTACTTTTCTTCATATAAACCACCTACTCATAATCATTTAAGATGTCCCCTAATGGATCATTACTTGTTTTACTTGATTGTTTCTTGGCATTCAACAACATATATAGCCAAACTAAGCCACCACCAATAAAGCATAAAGATATTAAAGACAAGCTTGTCATACATGCAAGTCCAAATCCAATCATAAAGAATGGATATGTAAATTTAGATCCTAATACATTCGCTACAATCGCAAAGCCAACCACACAAACTACACCCGAACCAATCAATAATCCCTTATAAATTGAAACAGGGATCATTTCCAAAATTGAACAAATCACGGATGATGGAATCAATAATAAAACGATTGTAGGAATCAAAACACGAATTCCTTGCATACAAATACCAATCCATTGATAATAAGAAACTTTTTTTGTCTCATCCATCTTATGTACAAGTTGGATTGCTAAATTACGACATACCTTTGTCAATGATAACCCCACTAAAGATAATGGAATCGCTAGGGCAATACTAAACGCAATCACATATCTAGCTTCAATTGCACTTTCAAGGCCATGGATCATCAATATAGATGAAATCACACTCGCTAAACATACATCAGGTGCAACAGCCGCACCAATATTGGCCCATCCTAAGGCAATCAATTGTAAAGATCCACCTAATAATAATCCTTCTGCTAAATGGTTTGTCACTAAACCAATTAAAGTACAGGCAACAATGGGTTGATGAAATTCAAACTCATCCAAGATGCCTTCAATGCCTGCGACAAATGCCACAAGTAAAACTAAAACAGTTTGCATACCTCTTCCTCATTTCTTTTTGATTTTTTTAAAATCCTTTGAATTTAAAAAATAATACAAGATAAATGCCCATACAAGAAGGAGTACCGCACCTAATGATATAAATGTCTTATAATAGGGATATCCAAAAACAGCTCCCACGCTTAAAATCAAGCCAACAAAAACATAGGATACAAATTCCTGGATTACATCATAGATTTCTTGAAAACTGTATTGATCATGTGTAGCTTCATCTTCCTGTAGTCCATCATATATACCTTGTGCAATATCTTTTAAAAATCTTTTCATATGTATAATATACCACAAGAAAAGGCTTTCCCATTAGGAAAAGCCAAGATTATTTATTATTCATCATTTTAAGTGCAATTCTAAGAATACAAATGCCCATTACCACAATCACAATTGAATTCAATAACCAAGTGTTGATTGTATACGGTAGTTTATAAATAAAAACGGTACATGCGCAAAGTAGTAAAATAAAGAGTTCTACCATTGAATTTTTAATCATAGTCATATCTGTACCTCCTTATACTTTTAGTATAAATTGCTTTAAACAAAGTACAATATGACTACATACGATTGAACAGACATTTATCCAACACTTAATTTATCCTTAATCTTTGTTAATTTTAGTTTACATCATTTGCAAGTTTTTATAAAGAGGATTATCATTAAATTAACTAATCAAAAAGAAACGGAGCTTATTATGATCAACATACCCGAGATACTGGTGGCAAATGGGACTGGGGCATTTTTAGTACTCTTCTTATTGCTATATCGAATTCGTATTGCACAAACAAATCAGTTTGATGAAAAAATATATAACTTTATGCTGATAGTTACCTTTATTGCCACGGTCAATGAAACGCTTAGTTTTATCATTGATGCACACCCAGGTTTTATCTTTCATATTTTACAATATATCTCAAATACAATTTCTTCAGCTAGCCCAGGCATCATCGTTTATTGTTGGTGTTTATTCGTAGAATATCATATTCATAGAAATTTTGAGCGCATCAAGAAGAAATCAAGAATCTTAGCCATTCCATTGATCATTGCCACAATCTTGATCATTATCAATTTATTGGGAACGGGTATCATCTTTGATATTTCAAAGGAAAATGTATATACTCGTGGTCCCATGAATTTTATTTTATATCTTTTCGTCTTCGTTTATTTTATTGAAAGTATATATACTGTTCAAAAAGCTAAAACCGATACCATTTTAGTAGAATTCTTTCCCATTTACTACTTTATCATCCCTTGTACGATTGGCACCATGATTCAAGGTTTCTTCTTTGGAGTTTCTACGATTTGGCTTTGTGTCGCAATCGCATTTATCATAGTTTACATTGAAATTCAAGTATCTATATCCTTTATTGATGATTTATCCGGACTTTACAATCGAAAATACATGAACCATTATCTGAATAAGCTGCAAAATGATAAACCAAAACATGTATACGGATTCTTGATGGATATCAATAGCTTTAAAGCCATCAATGATACATATGGACATTTAAAAGGTGATTATGCCCTCATACAGTTTGGTAAAATTCTACAATATTCGATTGATAAAGATTCAGTTGCCATTCGTATGGGTGGGGATGAATTTGTGATCTTTGCGAAACTCAAATCGGATGAAGAAGCCTTGGCTTTAAAGAAACAAATTACATATAATGTTCGGCAATTTAATTTAAAATCAAAAGAACCATTCCATTTATCTTTCTCAATAGGAATCGCAAAATACAATGGAAAAAATATCGATGCATTCTTATCAGCCATGGACGATTCTATGTATGAAGCTAAAAATATGCATCGTTTAATGCAGTAATCAAGGCGAGTTCATCGCCTTTTTTATTTTGAACAAAAAAGATGAGCAATTATATTAAACTGGTTCAAAAGTCAAGGACAAATATCTGACAGTTCTTGTTAAATGAGTGTCACAAATAGTGATGCCCATTTTTTATACTTGTAATTTATTTGTTGTTTGCACGACGAAAAGAAGTCCTGATTTTTGGACTTTTTTCAATCTGAGATTTATGATTTGTTTTTTAGATTTTAGTATAATGCGTCAATATCTTTATAGTAATCAAGTTGTGTATGATTCTTCCAGTTCAATGGATCTTTCAATTGTTCCTTGATTTCATCGGTTGCTTCATTGTAGTAGAAGCGCAAAGCGTTATCTATTTTTTGAAGTACATCTTTTATCTTTACCAATTGGTTTTCCACAAGTTCAAGCTGTTTATCCCATTTCTTCTTTTCGGATTTTATTTTCTTCTTGTCTCGTTTTATGATTTCAAGTGGATCTGTAAATAATCGAGACTGTTGTTCATTGATTTTTTGACGTTCTTTTTTCAATTCTTTTTTCTTTTCTTTCATCTCTAGTTTTGCTTCAATGATCTGTTCAAGCGACATTAGTTCTGTAGCTTCTATTCCATAGTAATTATCCAATGGATATTGTCCTGTTACTTTATATGTATAGAATTCACTTGGAGAAAGGGCTGCAAGGTTTTCCTGATAACGTTCATTATTGTGCATATTTATATATCCGTTGATCAATTGTTTTACAGTATCTAGATTTTTACATCTAGCGATAATGTCGATTATTTCGGTTTTCATGCGTCCAAAAAAAGATTCCATGGGTGCATTGTCCTGGCTGTTGCCTCTTCTTGACATGGATTGGATAAAGTCATTATCATTTAATAATTGTTTGAATGTAGTTGAAAGGTACTGAGAGCCTTGGTCACTGTGACAGTATACTTCCATATCTTTTGGAAACTCACTTTTATGATCATCCATCATATTGTTGAAGGCTTCCTGAATAAGAGCTACATCCATTTTACTTGATACGGCATGTCCTAGTATCTCTGTTGTATAGGCATCTTTAAAAGCACACATGTAGGCAGGTGTGCGATAGTAACCATAATGAATATAAGTGATATCAGTAAGAACAACTTGTCTTACTCCCAGTTTGAAATTGCGGTTGATAAGATTTGGCTTGGCCATACATTCATGGTGATGTGTGGCCTGACCTTTATAGGCATCTTTTTTAGGAAGTTGTGCCGTGATCTGCATCTTTTTCATGATCTTTGACGTTCTGGATACACTTATCTTATAGTTGAATCTTCTAAACATATGGCGACGGAATGTTCTTTTGCCAGGGACAAATCCCAATACTTTGATTATCTCTTTAAAACAGCTGATTACGTAACTTTCATCTTTTCTTTGAGCTGCAAGTTTTCCATTTCTGTCTTCTTTTCGTGCAACATAGTTATAATAACCTGTACTGCTGATACCGAACATCTTGAAAACCTTTGTGTTCGTATATCCATTTTCTTCTACTTTTCCTCTTTTTATATAGTCATATGCCATGTAAAATTTATCATCTTTTACTTCTTGATGTTGTACGATGAGTATATCTCCTCCAATATGGATGGCATTTTTTTTTGAAATTCTACGTAATCTTCCAAATATCTGATACGAGCTTCCTGATATGCCACTTTTTCTTCAAGACTCATTTCAGGCATTTCTTCAATTGGAACACTTCCATCAAAGTTATCTGCTTTTGGTTCAAACTCGCCATTTCTAGCCTTTTGTCTTGCTCTTTTGGCTGCAGACTGCGCACAGTCTTTTCCAAGTGTTTTTGTGTCGAATCCCAATGATTCATAGGCTTCGATAGCTGTCATTCCTTTTTCCAATTGTTTATAAAGGGCAATATAA
>NZ_VUMR01000023.1 GCF_009696075.1 Holdemanella porci
ATCATTTTTGGCATAATAAATGGCAGAAACGTCGACTATTTTTGGGTTTATGAAGTACGTTTCTGCCACAGATATTTTATCAGATTTTAAAAAGACTGTCGACAGTCACTTTGTCAACAGTCTGAGATTTCGTCTTAGATAGACGAAGTCTTTTTTTATTATTTGAATATTTGAATAGAAAGTTTTAAGGGAGGAAAATTATTTATGAATGGTCTATTATTATTGGCTATTGCTGCTGCATTATTACTTACAGCTTACTTGGTTTATGGACGTTATTTAGTTAAAACATGGAGAATTGATCCAAAAGCTAAGACACCTGCTTATGAAAAAGAAGATGGAGTTGATTATGTTCCTAGTAATAAATGGGAAGTATTTGGACACCAATTCTCTTCAATTGCTGGAGCCGGTCCAGTAACAGGTCCAGTACTTGCGATGGTATTTGGATGGTTACCTGCATTTTTATGGGTAATGGTCGGAGGAATCTTCTTTGGTGCCGTACAAGATTTTGGTGCTCTATACGCATCTGTTAAATCTCACGGTAAATCAATGGGACAAATCATTGAAACATACATTGGTAAAACAGGACGTAAATTATTCTTCTTGTTTTGCTGGTTATTTACTTTATTAGTTATTGCTGCATTTGCTGACATGGTTGCAGGATCATTAAACGGATACAATGCCGCTGGTGCACAATCTTTACCTAGTGGAGCTGCTAGTTCAATCACAATTCTATATGTATTTGTTGCAATCGCATTTGGTTTCTTCTTAAAGAAAACGGGGCTTTCTGGATGGAAACAAACTGTTTTAGGCATTGTACTAATCGTCGCTATGTTAGCATTAGGAATCGCATTCCCAGTTTACTTCACTAAACAAACTTGGGTATATCTAGTATTCGTTTATATCTTCTTTGCAAGTGTTACACCAATCTGGGTATTAAAACAACCACGTGACTATTTGACTACATTCTTATTCATCGGAATGATCGTTGCTGCAGTTGTTGGTGTATTTGTATCAAATCCTACAATCACATCACCTGCATTCACTGGATTTAAATCTGCAACAGGAAGCTATATCTTCCCAACATTATTCGTTACAGTTGCTTGTGGTGCTGTTAGTGGATTCCACTCACTTGTATCTAGTGAAACAAGTTCTAAACAAATTCGCAACGAAAGTGATATGTTACAAGTTGGATACGGAAGTATGTTGCTTGAATCATTACTTGCTGTACTTGTAATCGTTGTTGTTGGATCTTTAACTAGCTTAGCTAGCAAAGGCGTATTAAATGAAACATTATCTTCTATGGCATTTGCTGATACTGCAACTCCATTTATTAAATTTTCAGTTGGTGTTACTGGATTGATTTCCCAATTTGGATTCCCTCAAGAATGGGGTCTATGCATCATGACAATGTTCGTTTCTGCTTTGGCATTAACTTCATTAGATGCTGTTGCTAGAATCGGACGTTTATCATTCCAAGAATTATTTGAAGTCAATGAAGAAGCTGAAACAAACAGTGTTGTCGCTTTCTTAACAAATAAATATGTTGCTACATTGATCACATTAGCCGGTGGTTACCTATTAAGCTTAGGTGGATATTTAAATATCTGGCCATTATTCGGTAGTGCTAACCAATTATTAGCTGCGATGGTATTAGTATCATTATCTGTATTCTTAAAAGTTACAGGACGTAAAGGATATATGTTATATGTACCAATGGTTATGATGTTAGTTGTAACAATGACAAGCTTAGGAATGTCAGTATACAACATCTGCTTAAAGTTATTCGTCACTGGCGGATTCGTATTTATGACAGACGGACTACAATTATTCTTTGCTGTTCTATTAATGGCATTAGGATTGATGATCTTCATTGGTTCTGGAAAGAAATTAGTTCAACCTGTTGAAAAGGCAAAACTTCAAGAACAAGAACAAAACGCATAAAATAGTTAAGACCGCATCAAGCGGTCTTTTCTTTTCTCTCTATTCATTACATTTTAAAATACACTATACTCTGTAAAAGCATCAATAAGGCGATTTAAATGAGATGATTATGAGAACAATAGATTGTTTCTTCTTGATCATTCAAGATTAAATAAATAAAACTCGTATTGTTTTGAAACACCCTTTAATAACTGTTGTATCGTTTCAAAAGGCATAGAAGAAATTACTGTAGAACAGAAAAGAATCAACAATGCACTGATGAAAAATCATAACGCGATCATCAAATTAGTTACAAAAGTAGCCAATGGTTATCGCTACTGGGAACGATTCAGAAACAGATGCATGCTAGTCTTGGAGAAGGCATCGATTTTGAATTTAACAAGGATGAGGGAAGCATTAAAATGGTTGAAAAAAAAGGACCCGGACAACTAACCTGTTGTCCGAGCCTAATCTCAGTTACAAATTGTTATAAGGTATATGCCGCCCCTTAAATTCTTGGAGAGCAAGTTCAACAACCCCTACAAAATGTATTGTACTAAAAATCCATCAGAACTAAGTCTGATGGATTCATTTTTTTTACTATTCAACACCAATAATAAATGAGTAAACTGGTTGATTTCCTTCATTGATTTCAACTTCTGCATCACTGTTATCTTCGATGTAAGCAGCGATTTCTTCAGCCTGTTCTTCTGTAGCTGTATCACCATAAATCAAAGTAACAAGTTCACTATCGTCGTCTAACATTTTATCCAACAATTTTTTTGTTGCTTCCATGCAATCTGGACAAGATACACAAATATCTTTTCCAAAAATACCCATATATTCATCTTTTTTAATTTCAAGACCATCATATGTTGTATCTTTGATTGCATAAGTCACTTCACCAGATTTAACATTTTCAATAGCTTCATTCATTTCAGCTAAATTATCTTCTAATTCAACATCTGGGTTGAACATAACACAAGCGCTTAATCCTTGTGGAATTGTTTTACTTGGAAGTACATGAATATCTTGATCTGAGCATACCTGTGCAGCTTGATTTGCAGCTAAAACAATATTTGAGTTGTTTGGTAAAATGAAGATATGATCTGCATTCAACTTTTCAACGGCTGAAACAAAATCTTCTGTACTCGGATTCATTGTTTGTCCACCACCAACAACAATGTCAGCTCTAAGTTCTGTAAACATCTTCTTGATTCCATCACCAGGAGCTACGGTAATAATGGCATATTTTTTGTGTTCTGCCATTTTTTCCTCTTCTTCTTTTTCGATAATATTGTCATGCTGCTCTTGCATGTTTTCAACTTTCAACTTAATAAAACGACCCTGACGACGTCCCATTTTAATCGCTGTGAATGGTTCTAATGTATGAACATGAACTTTTACTAAATCCTCATCTTGCACACAAACAATTGAATTACCAATTGTTGCTAATTCATCTTTAAAGCTAGTTTCAGAAAAATGACGAACACCATTTTCAGATAACTTCAAAATAAATTCTGTACAGAATCCATATTCTTCTTCTCCACCCTCTACTTTAGCTTGTGCACTTTCACCAGCTGCTTTTGCACCTTCAAGTTGTACTGGATGACCTTCCATAGCAGCAAGGAATCCTTCTAAAATCACGCAAAGACCTTTTCCACCGCTATCAACTACACCTACTTCTGCAAGTACAGGTAATAATTCAGGTGTTCTTTGTAAAGAAGCATTGGCTTCTTCCACCATCTTCTTCATAACATCCATACAATCTGTAACATCTTCAGTTGTAGTGTATGCATATGTATAATCTGCTGCTTCACGAACAACAGTTAAAATTGTTCCTTCTACTGGACGCATAACAGCACGATACGCAACTCGACTTCCATTAACCAATGCATGAGCCAATTGAGATGCATCCATATCATCTAAATCTTCTACCGCTTGATAGATTCCTCTAAAAATCTGAGACGTAATAACACCAGAGTTCCCACGTGCACCCATTAATAATCCACGAGATAATGTTTTCGCAATATCTTTTACAGAATCTGAATTCGTTTTAAGCGCTTCTTTTACACCATTTGAGACAGTTAAATGCATATTTGTACCTGTATCTCCATCTGGCACAGGGAAAACATTCAATGCATCGATTTCCGCTGAATGATTTGATAAGTTATTCATCCCGGATTCAAGCATCTGTTTAAATAAAATACCATTAATTCTTTCCATCTCTTACCCCTACTTTACCGCACGAACACCTTGGACATAGATGTTTACAGCGTTACATTTAACTTCCAAAGTTTTCTCCAATACATATTTAACACGTTTTTGTGCTTCATATACAACTTGACTTAATTTAATTCCTTGTAATGCAATAATATAAAGATTCAAAACTAATCCCGTTTCATCTTGTGTTACAACAACACCACGAGCATAGTTTTCTTTTTTCAATAATTCGGCCCAGCCATCTTTCAATGTTTTCTGACTAGCCATACCTACAATACCGTAACATTCAGTAATTGCTCCACCAGCTAAATTGGCAATCGCATCTAATGAAATTTCGATATTTCCGTATTCTGTTGATTTATTAATAGGCATAATAAAACCTCCCGTTTTTATTAATTATACTCTACTTAAAATATAAACACAAATCCTAATACGCTTCTACAAAGCTTTGAGATTCCTCATCCCAATAATAATATGTACCGTTTCCATCATAATATTCACCTGTATTTGGATCATAATACATTCCAATGGCTTCATGATAATATACGCCTGTGTTATCATCATAGACCCATTCAGCCTGATTCTCAGATTCATCTTCTGTTGGCTGTTGTTCTTCTTGAGTCTCAGTATTTTCCGAAGTTTTTTCATCTGTTGCTTCAGGCTTTTCGGCCTTTTCCGTCTTCTCTTCCTGTTTTTCTTCAACCTTTTGTTTCGAATTCAAATCATCACAATTCACCTTTTCAATTGTTGAATGTGTAGAATCTAAAACCAGACAAACAGACTGTCCTTTTAGTTTTGTCAAAACACTTTGGTATTTAGATAACATTTTTATACTTTTTAAATTGGTATAAACAATATTCCCATCTTGCATTGTGATTTTAAACATATTCTTATCATAACTTGTTTTATAAGGTAAAATTTCTGCAAACTTTTCAATTAATTCTCGAGTTAACACTTTGCGATGTTTTTGAAACTGTTCACACAACTGCTTTCTTTGTTTTGCATTAAAATTTGACAACAAAGGAAAATGTACAATCGTATTTAAATATTGTTCATCTATTTCAATCGAAGAGCCATCTTGGCAAAGGGCATAATTCTTATTATCCTTCACATAATAGCCAACTATCAATTTTTCCTGTACATTAAAAGTAAGCTTTCGATTTTTCTTTGAAACATCACAAGACTGTACAAAAGACATCTTTTCTACTCTCTTTTCCAATATAATCGAAGGCATTAAATAGATACGTGTCTTCGTACTCACATTTGCCAAATCGTAGACTTCACTATCTGACAAATAATAGTTGTTTTTACATGATAAAACCTTGACATGGGAATCTGTAGAAAAATAATACACAAAAATACTAGCTACCATCATAACAACGAGACTAAAAATAATCGATTGTTTAATAGTTAGCTTTAATTTTTTCTTTACCAATATAACTGCTCAACTTCCGTAACCATGTCAATGTTATATTCTTTTTTTGCTCGAGTTTTAATTTCATGAATCAAATCACGAACATCTTGAGCTGTCGCATTTAAATCATCATTCACAATAAAATTACAGTGCTTTTCACTAACCATTGCACCACCAATTTTATGGCCCCTTAATCCCAACTCTTCAATCAATTTCCAAGCTGGAATTTCTTCTGGATTTCTAAACACACTACCTGCACAAGGCTTATCCAAAGGCTGTGCACTCATTCTTCTTTCACGTCTAGAATTCATCAAGTCACGAATATCATTTTGGTTTCCTTTTTCTAATTGGAAACGACCCACTAAAATAGTCCAATCCTTGTGTGATTGGAAGATAGAATGACGATATGCATAATCCAATTCATCTTTTTTCATCCAACAAATTGTATTATCTTTTAAAACACAGACATCAATTAAATGATTAGCCAAATTATCCTTATAGGCTCCGGCATTCATATAAAGCCCACCACCAATCGAGCCTGGAATTCCACTTGCCCATTCCAAACCTGTTAGTGATCTTTTCATGGCCTCTACTGCCATATTTATAATTGAACATCCCGCTTGGGCTACTAGCACTCCATCTGGTTCAAAATAGAAATCATTCAAAGTACGATCTAAATTGATGATTGCACCATGAAAATCTGTATCCGAACATAAAACGTTAGATCCACGTCCAAGTACATAATATGGAATGTTTTCCTGTGCAAGTATTTCAAGCACACACATTAGTGCTGTACAATTTTTGGGATATATATAATAGTCTACGCAACCACCAATCTTAAAAGTGGTATGTTTCTTCATAGGCTCATGTTCTAAAACTTCTGCATACGTCATTAAACGATCCTTTATGCTCATATTAGTTCCCCTTTTTACATATATTTTTCAATAAATCTATAATATCATATGCCGCATTCGGTTTACCCATCTGCAATGCATGTTCATGTGTTTGTTCATATACCACTGGATTTGCGTATAAAGATACAATTTGACCTTGCAAAGTTTCTGCATTCAAATCCTTTTCTTCAATAATACGACAAGCTTGTTGTCTTAGCAGCATACTCGCATTATAAAATTGATGGTTATTTGCCACATAAGGACTTGGTATCACGATAGAAGGAATCCCCAAAGCTGTTACTTCTGCAAGCGTTGTAGCTCCTGCACGACAAACCATTCCATCTACATGTCCATAAATGCGCAATGTATCTACATATGGTACAACATGAATATTTTTTTGGCTTTCAAATAAGTTCAAATCTTGAGAATTGTCTTTTCCGCAGACATACAAAAATTGTAAATCATCATTGACATCCTTTAAAGCACTCTTCATTAATTCATTTACAGAACTAGAGCCCAAAGAACCCATTACAATAAGGATGGTTTTTTTATCTAAATCTAAACCTAATGATTTAAAATAGTCTTCATCAAATATTGCCTCTTTGGCAATTGTTGCTCTTGGATTTCCCAACATATGAATCTTTTCCTTTGGAAAAACCTCATTACATTTTTCATAACAAGTTATAATCGCATCCACTTTCTTCATAACAAGCTGGTTGGCCTTACCAACAATGGAGTTTTGTTCATGAATTACGGTGTGGATTCCTAAAGAATGAGCTGCCATAATAACTGGCGCACTCACATATCCTCCAAATCCAATCACAACATCTGGATTGAATTCTTTTAAGTATTTTTTTGCCTTACCTTCTGCTTTAAACATCTGACAAATCGCCATACATTTTTTTAATGCATTCCCTACTAATCCAGAAGTATGTAAAGCCTTAAACGCATAGCCATTTTGCGGAATCAAATCCTTTTCCATGCGATCATCATTTCCAATAAATAATATTTCAGTCGAAGAATCGAGTTCTTTCATTTTATCCGCTAAAGCTAAAGCCGGATAAATATGACCCCCTGTTCCTCCTGTCACAAAACAAATTTTCATATTAAAAACCTCACCAAGTATATCATATATCAATCTTTTAAAACAATATCGTCACTTGTCTTTTCCAGTTGTCCAGTCAAAACAAAACGATGACTCGATTCAAATCCATAATCTAAATCACATGTGGATAAAGAAACAAACTTTTGATCTGTATTCACCATATCATTGAAGTATGTAGACGACTGTTTCATCGAATCTAAAGTCTCTAGTCTATAATCTCCAAATGACGTTGTATAGAATACACTATCGTCTGTAGTTTTCGCAAATGTAAATACATGACAGTTATAATTCGCATCTGGTGTTAATAAATAGAATACTGGATGCGACTTAAAAAAATCTTCATCACAATACTTCTTTAATAAGGTAAACATGCCTCCACCTTCAACAGAATGGCCATATATAATGGAATTATCATCTTGGAATTGTGCATCCGCATTCGCATCCAAAAAAATCGAACCTCTATTATTATATTCCCCACTCACTGTATGATTCAAATAATATTCATTATCTTTCGATTGCATAACAGGAAAAGAAATATCACAACCTGGAACATAGATCCATCCTACTATATTTTTATTCTCTGCTTGAAGTGCTGCCCAATCAGGCTCTAAAACATTCTTTTCCACTTTATTTTCTCTTTTTTTCTTAATTACTTTTTTTTCTAATTGTTTTGTTTGTGTCACAACTTGTTGTTTCTGCGAATAAATATCCCATAAATTATAGGCACTGTACCCAAATACACAAAGGCTAACGACAAAAACAATTCTATATATCCATTTTTTCATACAGCTTAATTTTAACACAAATAAAAAGGATAGAGAAATGAATTCCCTATCCTATAAAGATAATCGCAATTATTTAGTTAATTTACTAGCAGCAGCTTTATCTAATACAACAACTACATCAGCGTGGTTTTGTAATGCACTTGCAGCACATGCAGTATCGATTGGTCCTTCGATCATAGCTTTAACAGCATCTGCTTTATTTTCACCATTAGCCACTAATAATACTTTTTTAGATTTCATAATTGTTCCAATTCCCATTGAAATAGCTTGTGTTGGAACTTTGTTAATATCGTTATCAAAGAAACGAGCATTTGCTTCACGAGTGTTTTCTGTTAAATCAACGATGTGAGTTAATGTTTCAAATGGTGTACCAGGTTCATTGAATCCGATGTGTCCATTTTGTCCAATTCCTAATACTTGTAAGTCAATGGATACTTCACTTAAAGCATCTTCATAAGCTTTACAATCAGCTTCTGTACTTCCAAAAGGAACATGTGTATTATTTAAATCAATATCAATATCTTTAAATAAGTTTTCATACATAAAAGTATAGTAAGATTGAGGATCTTTACGATCGATTCCTACATATTCATCTAAGTTATAAGATTTAATATCTTTATAGCTATATCCATCTTTGTGGTATTGGATCATTTCCTTATATAATCCAACTGGACTAGATCCTGTTGCCAAACCTAAGACAGCATCTTTCTTAGCATCCAATAATTCTTTCATGACTTCAAATGCCTTTGCTGACATTTCATCATAGTTTTCACATACAATAACCTTCATTGTTATCTCCTCCATATTTCTTCTAATATTATAACATAGCGCTTTCAAAATAAAATGCATATTTTAGTAATGCTTTTGTCATTTTTAACAAATTAGTAATATTTGCACTTTTTAATTGACTTTACGTTAAAAAGAAGAAAAAAAGTTAAAGATACTGTATAATAAAAACAGTTAAGGAGGACATACAATGCCTAAACAAAACCCATTATTAAACATTGTTAAAAAGCAAAAAGAAGGTAAAGCCGTAGCTATCTATTCATGCTGTTCAAGTAATGCATTCGTTATTGAAGCTGCGATGGAAACCGCAAAAAAACAAGATTCATGTGTTTTAATTGAATCGACTGCAAACCAAGTTGATCAAAATGGTGGTTACTCAGGAATGACACCAAAAGATTTCTTCAACTTCTGTCATGAAAAAGCAAAAGAAGCTGGATTATCAAGTGATCGTATTTTCTTAGGTGGAGACCACTTAGGACCATTAACAGTCGCAAACAAACCAGAAGCAGAAGCTATGGAATACGCAAAAACATTAGTACACGACTATGTTCGTGCTGGTTTCACTAAGATTCATATTGATACAAGTATGAAAGTTGCTGATGATGATCCAAATACTCGTTTAAGTGATGAAACAATTGCTCGTCGTGGAGCCACTTTAGCTAAAGTTTGCGAAGAAGCTTACCAAGAATTACTTCAAGAAAATCCAGAAGCGATTCACCCAGTATATATCGTCGGTAGTGAAGTTCCTATTCCAGGTGGAGCTCAAGAAGAAAATGCTGGTATGCAAGTTACAAAACCTGAAGACTTCAAGAATACTGTAGCTACATTTGAAAAAGCGTTTGATGATATGGGAATCGCAGATGCTTGGAACCACGTTATTGCTGCTGTTGTTCAGCCAGGTGTTGAAGAAAAAGATGCTGGATGTGAAGAATACGATCGTGAACGTGCTAAAGATTTAATGGCAAGTATTAAAGATTTTGACAAATTAGTATTTGAAGGACACTCAACTGATTATCAAACTAAATACAAATTACGTGAACTAGTAGAAGATGGTGTTGGAATCTTAAAAGTTGGTCCAGGACTTACTTATGCTGCTCGTGAAGGAATCTTCTCATTATGCATGATCGAAGAAGAATTGGCTGCAGTTTATGGATTTGAAACGAGTCATTTCCGTGAAGAATTAGATAAAGCTATGTTGGCAAACCCAGGTAAATGGGCTCCATATTATCATGGAACAGAAAATGAAATTGCATTCAAACGTAAATATTCATTCTCTGACCGTTGCCGTTATTACTTACCTCAAGAAAATGTTAAGAATGCTTTAGCTAAATTATTGACTAACTTAAAAGAACACCCAGTACCATTACCATTGTTAAGTCAGTATATGCCTTTCCAATATACTATGGTACGTGAAGGTAAATTGAACAATACTCCTGAAGACTTAATCAAAGCTCGCGTTATGTATACAATTGAAGAATATACTTACGCTAGTCACCAGGAAGAATTAGTTCGCTAAAACAAATATTGCGCATCTTATAGATGCGCATTTTTTTTGCAAAAAAAAGGTTCAACGGAACCTTTTACTTACTCTTTCGAGAAATCAATTCTTTAGCATGATATAACGCAAAGATAAATGTTAATGCACTAATTACATAGTTAAGAGTTAACATCCAACCTGTATAGTTTTCGTTATATGCATTAATAATAATCAATACAGCTAATGCTAATAATAGAACCATTTTCAAAATGATTTTATTCGTATCTAAAGTTTTAATAGAAGCTTCACTCTTCATTTTTTCATTACACTTAAAATTTTCAATACGAACTAAGTTTTTCAAGAATCGTCTAAATCTAAATTCTAAAAATCCATATACTGCAACACCAGCTAACACACATAACCAGATAGGCATATCAAACATCAACATCAAAATGAATCCGATAGCTCCCATCACAAAGCGCATACTGAATTGTTTATATCGATCTTCATTATTTGCTAAAATATATCCAGTTTTAGAAAACACATCATAATATACCGCTCTTCCACGTTCATCTTTATAAACATGCCAACCAGATACATTACCCTTTAAATCAGTTTCCTGTTTTTTTCTTGTCTTTCTTCCTTCTGCCATAACTATCTCCTTACCACTCAACTACTTCTTCTAGTTCTTCTTTTTTTAGATTTTGTCGTTTCTCTTCTTCTTTAAAATCAACATAATCTGTATATGGTGTCAGACACCCATTATCCTGCGGTTGATCATGACCATCCATATGTACCATTATTTTGTCAAGAATATCGGTTTGTGTCAACTTTTCTCCAACTTTTGAAGCTTTCAAAAAACTTGGAGCACGACCAATCTCCATAAACATCGTTTCTAATTCAGCATAATCTGCTGAATGAATACCTTCTGTAAAATATTCTAATTCCTGTAGCATCATTTTGCAGAAAGTCTTTACGTCACGCATATCAATGTTTCCTCTAAAAATAATGAAAACCTTATGATCATTTGTCACTTTTAATGGTTGAGACATAGTAAATTTATTCTGGATTGCCTTATAAGCTTCTTCCCTTGTCTTTTCCATATACTCTAAGTAATAAGGTTTATCCTCTAATTCCTTATTATTATATATATTGAAATAAACTGTATTGTATACTCCACAATGTCTAAAAATTGTACCTTTAATACTTGTTGCATAAAGAACTGGATATTTTTTATCAGCCATAATTTGTACCTCCTTAATTTCATTTTTAAATCATTAAAAAAATTTTTAATGGCCTAAAAATAAAATTAAAGGTTGTAAGGATATAATCCGTTACAACCTTATATTTGAGAGAAAATATTCTAACATCGTTAGACTAGCCTACTAGATAACTGTCCAAGGAACTGGTACTAGAGGTGTATATCCACCAGCCCAGATACCAAATGCAGCTCCAACAATACCGATTACTAAGAATAATGCGATACATTTTACTGGAGTCCAGTTTTTCTTCTTAATCAATACATAGCACATCATAGTGAATGCGAATGCGATTAAGCAAGGTAAAATCATATTTAAGTAGTTTTGGATTACAATTGGATCACCTTCACCATTAGCGATTGAGATACCTAATTTAGTTCCTCCACCATAGTTAGAAATTAAAGCACCAACAACGAATACACCTAATACACTTGCAGCGTGAGTGAATGCTTTAGCGTTAGCAGTCATCATCTTAACAGCAGTTAAACCTAAGTTGTATGACCAGTACATTAAAGCATAACGTAAAACCATTTCAACACCGAATGCGATAACGAAGTATAAGATTGGTCCCATGATACTTCCATCAATAGCCATGTTTGCAGTTAAACCAGCAGTGATAGGAATTAATGTATACCAGAACAATGCATCACCAATACCACCTAATGGAGCAGCAGTTGAGATACGTACAGAACGAATTGTCTGAATATCAGTTTTTTGTTGTTCCATTGATAATACGATACCCATAACGAATGTTACGAAGAATGGGTGAGTATTAAGGAAATCCATATTGTGAGTCATAGATGCAGCTAAGTCATCTTTATTTGTGTGGATTTTTTCCAAACCTGGTAAAATAGCCCATAACCAACCAGCAGATTGCATACGTTCGTAGTTGAACGCAGCCTGTAATTGGCAAGAACGCCATACCATTTTATTTAAAGTCTGTTTATCTAATCTTGCAGCAGGAGTAGTATCCTTGTAAGAAGTCATTGCATTAGATTCCATCACTTACACCTCCCTGCGCAGCTTTTGTTTCAATAGAAGTAATCTTGAAGTCTAATAATGCGATTGCAACACCGATAAATGCAACTAAGATCAAGCAAGCAGAAGCTGTAGCTTCAACGTTACCAAATAGTAATGCAGTTGCAAAACCAGCTAGTAACCATCCCCACAAGTCGTTAGAAAGCATAATCTTTAACAATACAGCGAAACCTACGAAACGCATCATTCCACCGGCAGCACTTAAACCACCCATGAACCAGCTTGCGTTTTCACTTAAGCTTTGTAAAGCACCAGAAGCAGCAGTTCCACCAACATATGCTAAAATAGCAATTACAGCAAATAAAGTACCTAAGATAGCCATAGAAGTATTCAATACAGCAGTGATTCCTTTAGGGTTAGCTTCATTAGCAGCTTTATCAGCTTTAGCCATTAAACCAGACATGATTGTAAATGTTAATGTTACAACGTATTGTCCGAATGTAGCGAAAATCATACAAGCACCTAAAGCAGCATTAATGTCCATTTTTGCTTTAACAGCGAAAATCATAGCAACAACTGATCCTAATACAGCGTTAGGAGGCTGTGCTCCACCAACTGGCATGTTACCAACCATCATTAACTCATATGTACCACCAACAACTAAGCCAGTGTTTACATCACCTAAGATTGCACCAATAATTGGACAAGCAATGATAGGACGATAAACGATTTCAGTTAATGAGAATTGGTCGATGGCAAAGAAGAATGTTACAATTGCCAATAACACAATTTCTACAATATTCATTTTTCATTTTCTCCTTTTTTGGATTAGCTCCAAAGTTTATTAATATCTTCAGGTGCGATGTCAGGTACACGTTGAATTTCTAATTCAACACCTAATTCTTGCAATTTCTTGAATGCAGCAACATCATCGTCATTTACAGCTACTGTAGTAGCAACTTGACGTTTACCTTCAGACATGTGCATGTTTCCAATATTACATTTTTTAATTGGAACACCACCCTCAACTAGACGTAATACATCTTGAGGTGTTTCACAAATGATGAAGATTTTTTGAGCAGGACTTGCTTTTCCAATAATGTCGATTGTCTTCTGAATTGAGAAGTAACGAGTCTGAGCATAAGCTGGAGCAGCCATGTTCATCAAACCTTGACGGAATTCATCTTTTGCGACAGCGTCATTTGCAACTAATAATAAGTTAGCTCCTAGAACTCCACTCCATTGAGTTGCAACTTGACCGTGAATCAAACGATTGTCGATTCTTGTTAATAAGATATTTGGCATATTCTCTCTCCTTCCTGATAGCGCTTTCTTCTTTAAAGAATAACTATCTTGACTATATTATACATTTTCTATGCATAAATGCTTTACACATTTTAAGCAAATGTTTGCACTTTTTAATATTTTTTTAATATTTATCACTAACAATTATAAAAATTGGCAAAAAAAACACATAATTATCACAAAATTAATTTAAAAACCCTTTTTGAAAACCTTTTCACAAAATAAAAGGACACTAGCATGTCCCTTCTTTAAACTCTTTTTTTACTTTTTCTAACTTTTCAGGTTCAGTAATCAAATCTAAACCGATTAACGCAATAGCTGTAGCTGCTGTTACTAATCCAGCTTTTCCATCTTCACTAATTGTTGCAGCCGCCATTTCTTTAGAATGACCAGCAACTGAGCAATCTGCAATCTTAATCGTTCCCTGAATTGTTGGACAAACATAACTTACACTTCCAACATCTGTAGAACCACATGGAACTTCATCAACCGGATTAATTTGCTCAACTCCTAGCTCTTTATATTTTTCTGTCAACATATCAGCTAGCGTATAGTTGATTTTTGTATCTTCATAAGGACATTCATACATGCTTGTTTTGTAAGTTGTTTGACTTGCAGTACATGATCCCTTTACACAATCCTCTGCACGAGCTGCAATCTCTTTACAATATGCCATTGTAGTTGCTCTAAAATAATACTCCATACTTGCATAAGCAGGAATTACATTGGCAGCTAAACCACCATCACGAATAATTCCATGAATATATGATCCTGGAGTCACAAATTGACGTAACATTGAAATCTGTGTATATGTACTGATAGCTGCGTCTAATGCACTGTGTCCCTCTTGAGGACGACATCCATGCGCATTTTTGCCAAAGAATTCATACTTAATTGGTAAAATAGCCAATGATCTTGATCCAACACCATTTTCTGTACTTGGATGAACCATTAAAGCTGCATCTACATCATCAAATACCCCAGCTTCACTCATCTTAACTTTTCCACCAAAGTTTTCTTCACCAGGCGTACCCACAACACGTACAATTCCACCAATTTCATCTATAACACTCTTCAAGGCTTCACCAGCCGCAATACCAATACCAGCAATCAAATTATGTCCACATCCATGTCCAACTTCAGGCAGTGCATCATATTCACACATATAAGCAATTGTTGGCCCTTCTTTACCCGATTTATATTCAGCCACAAAATCTGTATCTACCACTACGCTAGGCTTTACATCAAAGCCTGCATCTTTTAAATATTTCACCAATACCTTCTGTGTTTCATATTCCTCAAACCCTGTTTCCGGATTATCATATAATGTTTTTACAATATCCATATATGCATCTAAATGCTCTTGAATAGATGCCTCAATTCTAGTTTTATAATCCATTCTAAATACCTCCGCATGTAAAAATATCATACCTCATTTTCAGATATTTGAAAAGTTTTTACAAAAGAAAAAAGCCAGGCAAAGCCTAGCTTAAATATTAAATGCCATCTGAAAAATCGTCGTTTTGTTCAACGTGTTGGAATACATAACGCATAACTTGGTCTTTTCCAACGTTGCAAGCTGATTCAGCTAAAGCATGAACATCTTCAGAGAAAGTTCGAGTTAAGTTGATTTCAACTAACATACCTAAGTTTGTACCTGCAACAACTTCTACGTTTCCTCTTGGGAATCCAATTTCAACAGCCGTTTTAAATGGAGAACCACCAGCCAAATCGCTTAACACAATAATTCCTTCGCAGTCCTTCAATGAATTCATAGCATCTGTTAATTTTTTTGCTAAATCATCCGTTGAATCTGTAGCTTCAAAATCTACAGCAACATAATCTTTAGCATCTCCAGCAATCAAGTTTAAGCTTGTAGTTAAACCTGTCGCAAAGTGGCCATGACCAGTAACAATTAATCCTATCATCTTCTGTTTTCTCCTCTAATTTTCTCCTCTGAATTCTTACTTTGCAGTATATGGGTAAATAGTAACACCCTTAACAACACGGTTTACTTCACCTGTTGGACATGGATTGTCTGGTGTAATCTTGTAGCTCAATGATTTAAATAATGCGATAACCTGAGCAACTAAAATATAGTCAAATCCTAAGAAAATATTATCTTTAGGTGCATCTAAATCAAAGTTAATGAATGTATCTACTAATCCTTCGATTTCAGCATCTGCATGGCTAGAAACAGCAACTAAACGGTTCTTTTTGCGTTGTCCACTCATTTCTTTAATAATGTCATATTCATATTGTCTTTGATATTCATCATCTGATAAATAAACAACTGTTAAACATTCATCGTTGATAACTGATTTAGGTCCGTGACGGAATCCCATTGGACTATCAAATGTAGTTGTAACTGTACCAGCAGTTAATTCACAAATTTTTAATTGACTTTCTTGAGCAATACCCTTCAATGTATTTGCACCTAAGTATACAATACGGTTAAATTCCGCAAAGTCAGCAACTAAATTTTCACATACTTTGTATCCTTCATCAACAAATTTTTGCCCTTGTGCAATAACACTTTCCATTTCTTTTGCAACTTCATCAATATCATCTAAACGGAAACATAATAATGCAGCTAACATCATGTTAGAGAAACTTGAAGTCATTGCGAAAGACTGGTCATGTGTTTCTGGTGTTAAGTTAATATCGTAAGCATTGTCACGAGTAGCAGCCGCTTTTGCTAAAGCTCCATCTTTGTTACATGTAATGAATAAATGATACACATTTTCCTTACATACTTCATCAGCAACTTGTACTGAGCCAACACTTTCAGGAGAGTTTCCTGAACGACCAAAGTTCACTAATAAAGTCTTTTTGTTTCTTGATAAATAGTTTTCTGGAGTTTCTACTAAATCAGTAGAAGCATATGATTTTGCATGGTAACCAGTATAACGGTTAACATATGAATATAATGCATTACCTACATATTCACTTGTTCCAGCACCTGTAAACACGATATCACAATCTGGATCACTTAATACAGGTTCCATGAATTTCTTTAAAGCTTCCTTTTCATTTTTGATTTGAGCAATTGTTTTTGCCCAAGTGGCAGGTTGTTGGTAGATCTCCTGTGCTGTAAAAATACCACTTAATTCTTCCCAAGTTGATTTTTCTTTTCCGAACATTTTTCTTTCTCCTTCTGAACTAATTTCATTATAACCGTTTTTAACTAAAATAAAAGATTTTAGATGAAAGTAAACTAAAAAGTGCAAATTTGTTCTTTAAAAAGACAAATTTTTATTAAAAAAGAAGGATTTCTCCTTCTTAAAGTACCTCAATCCAGTATGAACAAGACCACTCTTCATTTGGTTTTAAAACCATAGTTCCTTCTCTATGATAGAAATCTGGTGTTTCTTTTTCGAAATCCCCATGTGAATACCAAGGTTCAATGCATAAGAAATCCGATGCACTATCATGAGTCCATAAAGCCAAATATGGATATCCCTCAATCGATACACGAACCACTTCTTCATCTCCATGTTTTAAAGTTACATAATTTGATTTTAAATCCTTATAAATAATCGTCGCATACTTCTGTACATCTTCTCTAGACAATTTCCATTCTTTAAATACAACATCCTGATACTCTACATTCTTTTCGTAGCTAGGATCAAACAACAATTGTTTCGTATTTTCTTCTTTTTCAAATGCCAAAGTATACGTAGAAAATTCATCATCCAATTTAAAAGCAGGATGCAAACCAAACCCAAAAGGCATATCCTTAGAGTCATTATTTTTTACATGATACTGAATTAAAACTTTATTTCCATCCAATTTATATCCAATCTCAAAATGAAAATTAAAAGGATATTGAGCTAACGTTTCCTCATTCGCATCTAAGCAAAATACAAGTTCATCTTCTTTACTTTCACCCTTTAAAGTCGCATAACGAATCAAGCCATGATTTTTCATCGCATATTTTTTACCATCAATCTTATAATCCTTTGTATACGTATTTCCTACCATTGGAAATAAAGAAGGATTTCTACCAGACCACCCCTGATCTCCTTGATATAAAGTTTCATGATTTGTACTCTTCTTTACTAAGTGCAGCATTTCGCCACCCTTTTCTGTACACTCCAACTTCAATACATCATTCTCTAAAATATAATCCATCTTATTCTCCTCCTATTCAGCTTTTATTTTCCCATTAAGAAATTGTAGATGCCATCCTCATCCACTCTTCCAATCACAACATCACTAACTTCTTTTAATGCATCACACGCATTGCCCATCGCTACACCCACATCGGCAAGCTTCAACATATCAATGTCATTGGTTCCATCCCCAAAACAATACGTTGTTTCAAATGCATGAGCATCTATGATTTTTTTCACAGCCGTTGCCTTATCTACTTGATTCGCACGCAATTCAAAACAATCAGGATATTCAACATACCCTAAATTCTTAATCAAAGGTCTTAACGCCTCTTTTGTTTCTCCTTGGCAAAAAAGTAAAACATTCAACACTTCATCCTCTTTATAAGGCTTATAAACTGGACTATTTAGATACAACTCAAAATATATATTATGCGCAAAACTAGAATATGGCGTACCAAAATAATTTCCCCCACGTGTACTGTAACGATATTCCAAGTTTCGTTCTTTACAAAATTGATCTATACTTCTCATTGTTTCTTTTGGAATGCAATTCATTTCAAGAATCTCTTTATGTTTATCCAAAATTAAAGCACCACCATCACTGATCATACAATCAAATTGAAATGAACGCATACAAGAAGGAAGATTCTTTAATTCAGATTGACAACGACTCGTTGATAAAGCTACAAAGTGTCCTTGGCTTTGTAGTTCATTTAACATTTTAAAAGTTTTCTCACTCACTTCATGGAACCTGTTATTATAAAGTGTTCCGTCCATATCAAAAAAATAACCATTCATATCTTAATAATAGCCTCTTTCTAATCTTTTTAAAAGAATTTTTGATTTTTAATAATAAATTCACATTGAACTTCTATAATAAGAAATGTGACTACAATCTCTTTTCTAGTAGTTTAAAACATATAGCACTTCGCACAATGTGGTCACTAATGCCACAATACACCTCCTTAAATGATTGTTGTGGCAAAAGAAAAACCTGGAAAACCAGGTTTTTCTATTTAATGAATTCTTTGATCTGATCTATACGCTCTAGAGTTTCATCATATCCTAATTGAAACCAAGGACCCAATTTTTCTGGATCTGTTGTATAACGAGTGACTCCAAGATCTTTATGAGGACGCAAAACCAATGCCTTACCCTCTTTTTCAAGCTCAGCAATTTTATCCCACTGTTCCTTATAGCGAACATGACGATTTCTTAAATCATCTGTAATTTGTTTGTCCTTATAAACCAAGTTTGAAAGCCACAATTGCCATTTAGGAGCCGGCTTACGAACATAGCCCTCTTCCTTTGTAGAAATCACTATATGCTTATCGTTTCCAGCACGAAGACTTTGTTCAATACTAATCATATCTACAAGACCAGCATCCATCCACATTTCCCCATTAAACTTATAAGGTTTAGCTAGAAGCAACAAAGCACAACTTGCCTTGATCAATGTTTCATCTTTATCAATATGACTCTTATTAAAATATTCTACCTTATGCTTTTTTAGATTATACAATCCTACTTCCATTTGCGTTTCACTATTTTGGAAAGCCTCTAAATCCAATGGAACTCTAGACTCAATAAAATCATACGTAGCTTCAATGCCAAAGATCGAACCTTCTTTAAAGAATGGTCGCCACCCAACTACACCCTTTTGACAAGGTGCATCAATACCTGTAACCTCTAAACGATCTACCTGTTTTGAAACATAACTCAATAAAATTTCTGTACCAGCACTAATTCCTACACAATAAGGAAGAATAATGTCGCGTTCGAGTAAACATTTTAATACTCCTGCAGAATAAGCAGCCTTAGTACCTCCACCTTCTGCAACAATACCAACTCTACTCACGCACTACACCACTTTCTTTTGCCGCATCTGCAACTGCTTGAGCCACAACATCTGCAACTCTTGGATCTAAAGCGGAAACAATAATATGTTCACTATCCAACATATCTTCTGTAATCATTGAACTGATCGCATAAACAGCCGCTTCTTTCATTGCATCATTGATACAAGTAGCACCTGCTTTTAATGCACCTTTAAAGATGCCCGGGAAAGCCAACACATTATTGATTTGGTTTGGATGATCACTACGACCCGTACCCACAATATAGGCACCAGCTTCTTTTGCGTCTTCCGGCTCAATTTCAGGAACTGGATTAGCCATTGGGAATACAATTGCCTTTTCATTCATAGACGCAATCATTTCTTTAGATACGATATGACCTGCACTAACACCAATAAATACATCTGCGCCAACTAATGCATCCTTTAAAGAACCCGTTTTTCCTTCTTTGTTTAACTTGTCAATCAATCCTCTTTGACCACTTGTTAAATCCATATCGGCTGTTAAGATACCTTGTTTATCCACTAAAATAACATTACCCAAACCAATCTTTAAAATCAAAGTCGCAATCGCAACACCAGCACTGCCAGCACCATTGATTACGATTGTTGGATTTTGTTTTTCAGCCAATTTCAAAGCATTTACCAAAGCAGCACAAACTACAATAGCTGTACCATGCTGATCATCATGGAAAACAGGAATATTCATTTTTTCCTGTAATCTTTTTTCAACTTCAAAACAACGCGGAGCCGCAATATCTTCTAAGTTGATTCCACCAAAGCTAGGCTCTAAGCTCGAAATAATCTGAACCAATTCATCTGTATCTTGTGTATTTAAGCATAATGGAACGGCATCCACATTTCCTAGCGCCTTAAACAATACGCATTTACCTTCCATTACCGGCATACCTGCTTCAGGACCAATATTTCCTAATCCCAAAACCGCACTACCATCACTAATAACCGCAACAGTATGTGCTCTACCCGTATAGACATAGCTGTTCTTTTTATCTTTTTCGATTTCTAAACAAGGTGCCGCAACACCCGGTGTGTAAGCAATCGATAAATCATCTCTATTTTCAATCTTCATTTTTGGAACGGTTTCTAATTTACCATTCCACTTAGCATGTAACCTTAAAGCTTCCTTAGCGTAATCCATGACAACCTCCTACCCAACGATTTTTAATACGATTTCAACCATCTTTTCCATCTTTTGAATACTTGCGAATTCAAAACGACCATGATGATTAAATGAACCCGTACCTAAGTTTGGACAAATTAATCCTCTTGCCGTCAACATTGCACCATCTGTTCCACCACGAATTGGTGTACTAACTGGTGTTACATCACATTGACGCAATGCATATTTTGCCTTATTCACACTACGCATATCCCCATGCATATATTGACGCATGTTTTCATATTGATCACGAATCGATACATGAACACGGCTTCCGTATTTTTCATTCATCTTATCCGCAATTGCTTCCATCTTCTGTTTTTGTGCAATAAAACTTTGTTTACTGTGATTACGAAGAATATAAGTTAATTTTGCATCTTCACAAATTCCTTCCATACCCACTAAATGATAGAATCCTTGACGTCCCTGTGTATATGAAGGTGTTTGTTTTTTTGGAAGACTCGAAGCATATTCCATTGCTAATAAACTCGCATTGACCATACGATCCTTGGCATCTCCAGGATGAATGCTTGTACCATCAAATGTGACAACTGCTTGTGCTGCATTAAATGTCTCATAATCAACAGAATCAATACGATCACCATCAATTGTGAACGCATAATCCACGGCAAACTTATCTAACTCAAAGTTTTCGACACCACGACCTACTTCTTCGTCTGGAGTAAAGGCAACCGCAATAAATCCATGTTCCTTTTCAGATTGAATCAACTGTTCCATAGCCTCTAAAATAATCGCAATTCCTGCTTTATCATCTGCACCAAGTAATGTCGTTCCATCTGTAACAATCAAATCATCTCCAATGCAGTTTGCCAAAGCCGGAAATTCTTCTTTAGACATGGAATACTCTTCATTTAATTGAATTGCATTTCCATCATATTTTGAAATTACACGACACTTTACATTCGCCCCCGTAATTTCACTTGCCGTGTCCATATGTGCAATAAACCCAATACGATCCATCTTTTTATCTGTATTCGCATTTAAGTATGCATACACAATACCTGTATCGGTTAATTCAACAGAATCAAAGCCTATTTTTTCACATTCAGCCTTTAATTCACAAGCTAAAACCAATTGTTTTTCAGTGCTAGGTGCACTTGTACTTTCTTCACTTGACTGTGTGTCAAATGATGCATAATGCATTAATCTTTTTTCTACTGCCATATTAAATCCCCCTTTATGCCAGTTCTTGTGCTAAACGAGGCACAATTTGTTTTTTACGAGAAACAAATCCTTGATCCTTGAATTCTTCTACAACATCACGAACAAAATGCGATAACTTACCTACATATAAGAAACGTGAGCCACGACCTTCGACATTAGTGATAACCATCAACATCAAATCATATTCATGTATCTTGTTTTGTTCATCCATGTACTTCAAGAAATCCTCTTTAATTTCATCCACAATACTCAAATCAAACGTAAAAACCTGACTTACCGCAATATGATATCCACTCAACATATATTCCTTAACATCATTGTAAAGAATATTCTTGAATTCTTTTCCACGAATCGTAGCCGTATTTTCGAATAATTCTTTAGCCATCGCATCAAAATCAATGCCATATTCACTTGATAAACGTTTTGCCAAATTACGATCAATTGTCGTACATGTTGGTGAATTAAAATTCATTGTATCACTAATCATGCCATACGCAATCAATTTTGCGATGATTTCAGGCATTTTAACACCATATTCTGCATACATCAATCCAACAATCGTACAAGAACTACCTACTATCATATTTCTAAAAACAATTGGACGATCTGTTTCAATATCACCAATACGATGGTGATCCACAATCTCTACAATATTCGCCGTTTCAATATCGCTGATACTCTGTTTCTTTTCATTATGATCCACAAGAATAAACTGTTTCTTTTCAGCCTTCAATAAGTTATATCGAGCAACAGACCCCAATATTTTTTTCTGGAATACAACAGGATAAGATGAGTGACGCGTCTTCAACATTTCACGTTCCACATCCTCTACATATTCACTTTTATTAAAGCGAATCACTTTATTAGCCGGAGTCATAATCAATTCAACCGGAATCGAACGATAAATCATTTGAATGATTTTCATAATATTATAAGGCGTACTAATCAAAGTAACTCCCATTTGTTTTGCCATTTCAATAATATAGCTATTTGGAACAAAGTTTTCTGCTACGACTATAACAGCACAACCCTTTGCCATACTCTTAATCATACTATCTTCATGATCATTTAAAACCATGATGGCACCTTTTAGATCTCTATCCATCAAGCGTTTGTCTGCAATACGAACAAATCCACTTCTTTCAAGATTTCCCTTTAAAATAAAAGAACCCTTTACACTGGCAACTAAATTTTCTAATGGTGTTTCTTTTAATAATTCACTCGTAATATTTAAATCCTGCATCTGAATCTTAGAAACATCACCCAAAGTAACCATGCCTTTATATTCATTTTTATCATCAACAACATATAAAGTCTTTACATGATTTTCTAAGCATAAATCCCATGCACGACGAATCGTTTGCCCTTCTTCAATTGTCACCGCATCATCAATTTCAATTTCTTCCAACGTTGAACGTGCAGTCGTTAATAAAACTGGCATATTTACATGTAATTTATCTAATATAAATTTAGTTTCTGGATTCAAAGTTCCCAAACGAGCAGCTACCGCATTGATTCCTGTCTGTCTTTTTAATTCTGCAAGAGCTAAAGCAGCGCAAATTGAATCTGTATCAGGGTTTTTGTGTCCAATTACATAAATTGGTAAACTCATCGAATTCTCCTCTCAATTATCTTAATTTTGTATATAATATTATAACACAAGAAAAGACTTTTTCTGCGAAAAAGTCACACGTCTAAATGACGTGCCCGGTTCGTTTCCAGTCGTCCGGTAACATTTCAATATCCACTCCATCTTTCTGAATCATTCGGTATCCCGATCCATTCAGTCTTTATCGATGGAGTTTTTATTGTATGCTTTATTTATAAATACTTCAGAATTTCATCCATGATCTATGTACCTATCATCCAGTAAGATATCATAAACTTCTGGTTCTGATTATTTATCTTATTTAATCCACAAATCCCATGCCTCTTCGATTGATCACATAGGCTGCACAATAATGTACACTCAGTCCTTTGATCTTTGTATACTTTTCTTTTCCAATCTTACTCGTATTTCTTGGATCTACTTTGATTACATCCACTTCATTCATCAAACATTTTCTTTCTACTTTTTCTAGTATCTTTTTATACGCAAAACTCGATAATGCTTCATTTTGTTTTTTAGGGCGATAGAGCATCCTTGTTTTCAACTGCTTGAAATTCAAGTCTTCAACTACAAGACTCTTCTTCTTAGATTTACAAAATTCCATGATTTCAATGGCTAGCTGATACAGTTCTTCATTTCGTTTATTTTTAGTATTCTCTTTATGGATTGGATACTTCTTGATCAATACGATATTTCCATCCATATTGGTCTCACATAGTGCTATATGGTCCACATTGATATCGATTCCTACAGCTCCATACAATGTATCTGTCTTTGGAAGATTCATATGTTTTTCAAATATAGCTTTCACAATAAAGTATTCACCATAATCCATCAACTCATAGGCTACTGCCTTATCCGGTGAGTTGTGCTTTTCATTGACTCTTGCGTATAGTTCGTCCTTGTACTTATGAAACTGTACCTTGAATACAATGTCTTTCTGCGTGCTTCGATAGGTCAGCATATCATTATCCACATTTAATTTGAAAAGGTTGTTTGAATACTTGCCTTGTCTTCTTCCTGGAATCAGCATTCTTCTGGCTCTTTTAAAACGATATGTTTCTAAATCACCATTTTTCAAGTTCTTTTTACCGCCAAAGCATACAGAAGGCATCTTTCTTTTAAGTTTGAACTCATTACGGTTTTTTCTAAATTTTAGATTCCGAATAATACTCTTCAATCTTTTGATATTTGGATCCAAGATCTGTACTTCATACAGATAGTCCTCTTCTGTATATTTATTTTTCTTGGATCTAGTGATCAGCTTCTCTTTTTCCTTTAAAGCCTTTTTCAATTGCTTCTCGTTCTTTTTGATTTTTTTGTCTATCTTTTTAAGACGAGTCTTGATCAAATCACGATCTTCCTTTTCTCTGCATTTAAGACTTTTCACCAAGGCCTTGGCCTCATATATGGTGGACAAAGGAAAATAATCACTTGTACCATAGAAGGACTTGATCATTCTTTGATCTGTTTCTGAATAGGTATCATCTTTATAGGCACGATCAAAACAGATTTTGAACGCCTTATGAAGCATACAGTTATACAGTTCAAGATCTTTTTTGATGATCAATTCTGCATCTTGTTCAAGATCTTTATAATAGATTCTTTGCGACATTGAAAACACCTTCATAAGACAAGTCCTCCTGTTCTATCCGTCTCTATTATACTATATTCAAAACAGGTTTAATAGATAGATTTGAGACTTTCTAATTTATTTTGTTTTATTATTATATCACCAATATGATTATGTGATATATCGCTATATTCTCACATGTTCACATTAAATTCACAATGGGACTGCATTTTATTCAATTTAGAATGGTTTCATTCTATACTTAAATTATAGACACTACTTATCATTTAAACATTCCAGTTGAAACTTTATCACTATTAGATTGTGACAACTAGAATATTATTCCACACTCATGTCATTCCAGGTTCTGTAATGCATGTGGTGTTAAATATGCCAAACAGCTTGCAGCCAAAGCAACTTCTTGGTACTATGTCAAGATTTAAGACAACTTAAATATCTGTTTTTTTAATGTTTATGTTTCAAATATTGTTTTTCAAAATTTTGTGGAGATTCATATTCACAATGTGAGTGAATTCGTGTTGTATTAT
>NZ_VUMR01000024.1 GCF_009696075.1 Holdemanella porci
AACACGATACGAATCCATAGCCATTGCGGTTATGAATCACCAAATCAATATGAGAATAATTATTATTCAAAACATTAGAATTTAAAATTTATCTATTTTATGAGTCCTTTTTCTTGACGTAGTACCACGACCCGCAATCAATTTTAATTGATGATCATGTTGAAGCATTTCACGAGAAATATTTAAAGATAAATCTTGAGAATCCACTAGACCTTTCACAAAACGCAATGAATCTGGCAATAATTCTTCGGCATGATCCATAATGAATACGCCTCTACAATATAGTTGAAGACCTTTCTTATAGTCTTGTGAATAGAATCCTTGAGGTAAGTGTGATGGAATATAAAGTAAGGCTGTAAAGCTAGTATTTCCCTCAACACTAAAATGAATCACTTTTTGAGGATCTTGATAATCATAGAAATGATCCTTGTAGAATTGATTGTATTCTTCATCTGTAATCTTCGATTTTTGACGTTTCCATAAAGGAACCATTGAGTTTAAAGTCTGATCTTCAACCACGGTTTCATATTCAGGCTTTTCACTTTCCTCAGTACCCTCTTTCATCTTCTGAGTTTCTACATTCATCTTGATTGGATAACGAATATAGTCTGAATATTTCTTAATCAATTCTTTTAACTCATATGTCTCTAAATATTGAGAATATTTTTCTTCATCTGTATCTTCTTTTAAAGTTAAAATGATTGTTGTACCATTTGTTTCCTTTGTGCAAGGTGTGATTTCATAACCATCTTCACCAGCACTTACCCATTCATAAGCTTCATCACTACCTGCTTTTTTCGTAATAACACGAACATCTTTTGCGACCATAAATGCAGAATAGAATCCAACACCAAATTGACCAATGATATCTACATCTTCATCGTTGTTTTCTTCTTTTTTCTTCATTTCCTCTTTAAAAGCCAAAGAACCACTCTTCGCAATTGTACCCAAGTTTTCCTCTAACTCTTCCTTAGACATACCAATACCAGTATCCGAAATTGTTAAAGTACGAGCTTCCTTGTTTGGTTCTATACGAATCTCAAATTGACTTGCATCCGCATGGCCTTGACTTTCATAATAATATTTATCAATCGCGTCACTCGCGTTCGATACAAGCTCACGTAAGAAGATTTCCTTGTGCGTATAAATGGAATTGATCATCAAATCCAATAAACGTTTTGACTCTGCTTTAAACTGTTTTTTCTTAGCCATAATACCACTCCTTCATTAGCACTCTAATATTTTGCCTGCTAATACTATACAACACCTTTTTAGCAGTGTCAACACCTGTGTGCTAAATGACAAAAAGAATTCGACTAAACGAATTCTTATCTTCTTTACCCACTTTTCAAATAATACTGTTAACTATTTTTTAATTACTTTTGATGCATACAATGGATTTGCTTCTCTTGTTTCACTTCCAAAAACCATCTTCAATTCTTCAAAAGCTATTTTCACATGTTCGGGAATATCCACATGCGCAATATAATTCTTTCCATTCGGACCATAGCCATTCGCATCATCTGAAAGTCTAGGAATTTCTCCCATTAATAGATTGACATATCTATTAATCGTCCACATGCCATGTAAATCTTCTTCATAAACCAATTCATCATTCTGCTTCAATACACTTACGCAATATGAGGCATAATTAATGATTGTCACATCATCCTTGACATATTTTTTTAATCCTGCCACCATACGCCTTTGCATAGAAGCATCCTGACTTAGAATGATACTTTTAAACGAAATATTGTTTTCTTTCAATAAATCCAAAAGATACGTAATATTATTGCCACAATTTGTAGACTTGGTTTCTAGATAATCCGCCTTGCATCCATATACATGTTTAATATACTTTTGAAATATTTCTGCTTCTGATAAATCTGTTGTCTCAATATCTGGATATTCTAAATGAACAACCTGACGTAGTGTATCTGTTGTATGTCCTGCTCCACCAACAATAATATATTTTTTCGCAACGAAGTTTTTAATTCCACTAGCTAAAACATCGCCACCTTCAAGAATACTACCACCAAATAAAACCATCACATCCACCTGATGAATTCCATATCGTTTAAATAACTCTTCTTGATTTAACGCATCAATATCTCTTGTTCCCAAAAACTTTGCGAGTATATTTATATTTTCTGCAACATTACAATCCATATTAACACTTCCTTTCAAAACTATCTACAATGACAAACTGGAAGTTGTCATTCCAAAACCAGGACACCTGCGCAACCGGACATTTTCGTAAAGGAAAGACCTGGAAAATCTTTTCTCAGTTTCTCAACGACAAAGTAGATTTCATCATTATCCCATATATATCCCGCCTTCAATTTGCAATGTTCTAAATCCTTTCGTGTTTCAAAGGCAACATCGCCGATTATAATTTTGCCGTTTTCCTTTAAGTGATTACGCAATTCTAGAAAGAAATCTTTCTTTTGATCATCCGTCAAATGATGCAAAGAGTATGTCGCAACAATATAATCATAACAAAAATTTTGCAATGATTCGACAAGCTCTTTTGAAAAGTCTCCCTGATATAAATGTGCATTGGGCATTTTCTCAGATGTCAACTCAATCATCCTAGATGAAAAGTCCTGTCCATATATGGAACACTCTTGCTCATATAGCTTTGTTGTTAATGTACCTGTCCCGAACCCAATATCCAAAAATTAGCATTTTCAGTTTTCATTATAGTCTGAAAAATGAATCCAAGTACCTTTTTGTACCCAGCAAAAGGATATGTGTTTTTCTCATCCGAAATGCCGACAATTTTGTCGTAACCATCTGCCCAAAGATCAAACTCTTTTTTATCTAGCATATTTACTCCCCACCATAACTTCTGATTTATCTAAATCTTTCTTATAGGATGTCGAATGACTGTTTTCCATTTTTCTGATGCAACCTTTCTTGCATCCGACAAATATATTTCATGATGTAATCTTTGACTATTCATATCATTCGCATATCCATTTTGTTTTAAATATTCATCCATAAGTGCAACTGTAGCTGGTTCATCATCAAAAGATCCTAAGTGCATGATTTGAACACAGAAACCTACTGTGTCAGGATGATGTCCGAAAGGTAGAGTAACCCGTTCGGGGAGCCCTCGACGTTTGAAAGCGAAATACACCCCTCGCACAAATCTGAAGATTTGTACTCCGGATATTTCGCCCCTGCAGAGGATCCTGTATCAATATCGGGTATTGCAACCCTCTATTGATACAGAGAAAATTACACCGCAATTTTCTGTTGCTGTTCCTCCGTCAATATGCGTAATCTGATGATTAAATTGCAGGATAAGGTAAAAGAAATCAATCACTTGCAGGATAAGGTTCTGCCGGAGCTTAAGCAGCAGCTTGCCGAAACAAAGGGCATCTTCAAGGGTAAGGAGCGTAAAGCGTTAGAGATACAGATACAGCAGACCGAAAGGGAAATCGCTGATAAACTGGACAAAATTCCCGACACACTGAAAGCAGACGGTTATCCCGACGTGCAAGTTTTTATGGCAACCTACCGCAAGGCAGAAGCCGTAGTGGATCAGTACAACCGTGACCTTGCCGAGTGGGAGCAGCAAATTAAGGAGAAAGAAAAGCCCAATAGACCGCTCGAAAAAGAAAGTGTCCGAGACAGGCTCAGGCACTTATAGTCAGAGGGCAAACAGCAAAGAACACGAAAGAAGTCCCAAGACAGAGAAAGATAACTTTGACACCGAACACGACACCACAGGGCAGAACCTCTGCCTTGCGGAATTCCATATATCCTTTAAATGCTTATCCAATTTCATAAAAAAACCTCCTGTCAGTTTGTATCTGACAGGAGGGACTGTTGTAAGTGTGATAAGCACACTGATATGATTTTATTTTGCTTTTTTCTTCTTACCGTAAACCATTGTTCCGATTACGCCTGCTCCGCTCACCAAGAGAAGTGCAATCCACAATGCCATATGGCTGTTATCTCCGGTCTGAGGAGACTTCGTATCGTTATCTACTACTGCTTTCGCATTCACGGTAAATGTTATGGTTATTGTAGTTTCATTCTTTGCTTTGTCGGTAACAACGATTGTCTGTGTACCCTCTGCCGGATTCAGCGTAAACTGATTGTTTGCATCGAGTGTAACCTCTGTGCCGTTTACTTTCACACTTTCAATATATTCTTCCGTAACGGTAACCGTCTGTGCTTCACAGTAGGTCTTGCCGTTTTCAACGCCGGAAATTACGGGAGCAATGCTATCAAGCACAATGCCCTCGGAATTAATGTATGCTACATTGCCGCTTGTGTCGGTCAGCTTTGCATAAATAACATACTTGTTACCGGGGTTGATACTAAACACCTCGGTGTATGCGGTAAAGGTTGCACTTGCAAGTTCCGTTTCGTCCAATTCCTTATCGCTTAACAGATATTCTATTGTAACATCTTTGCCGCTGTTGTCGCTTGCAGTAATTGTTACCGTCTGTGTATCCTTAAAGAACAGACCGAAGGTAATATTGTTGAGAAATGTTTTCCAACTTTTTGTGCCGATGCTGATTTCGCCTGTCGGTTTGGTAATGTCGCTCCATACAGGGTAAAGGGTGATATCTTCATTTGCGGTATAGCTTCCGCCTAATTCGTAAACCTTTTCCCCTCCGTCTGAAGTAGACCATCCTGTCTGTTCATAACCTGCATGGGTAAAGGTATCCGAACTGAGTGTAAAAGCAACATCCTGAGTTTTGCTTCCTGCCGTTACATTACCGCTCCCGTTACTGCCGGCGGCGTAGGTAACGGTATATTTCTGCAAAATTCTGAACTGTTTTTTTGCCTCAAGTCCTGTATAGTTCTTCGTTTCGTCAACCGTAGCTTTTACCCAGTATGTTCCGGCATTTGTCGGCTGATCCGTTGTATATGTACCATCTTCTTCGGTTGAATAACTGTATGTTGGCGTACCGAATTTTGCTGCAGCAGTCGGGGCTTTTGGTTGATCCCCGTAAGTCCAGTCCTCTATTGAAAGGTCGATTGTGAAGCTGTTTTCAGCCTGCAGGATCGTAAATCGGCCAACCTCATAATCGGATACCGCCGAATACTTACTGCTTTCCTCAATATCGATTTTAACCGTATAGGTTCCGGCGTCAACTGGACCTGTTGTATATACTTGGTCGTTTTGATCATAATATTTTATAGTGAAATCACCATAATCCTCATTGGTTTTCGTGACCGTTGCTTCTTTTGCTTTTCCATCATATGTCAGGTTACCCGGTTGTGTAAAAGAAAAACCTTGAGTTATATCTCCTATACATCTCACTTTATCAGTAAGGTCATTATTAGGAGAATAGATTGTTATTGTAGCCCATTCTTCTCTCGTACCGAGATAATAAACATCTTTCAGCATACTACAGCCATAACACGCATTAGCGAAAATTGATTTCACGCTTTTCGGAATTGTGATACTTGTCAGGCTTGTACAGCCTTCAAACGCACTTACGCCAATTGATTTCACGCTTTTCGGAATGGTGATACTTGTCAGGCTTGTACAACCTTTAAACGCAGATCCATTAATTGATGTCACACCGTTCGGAATGGTAATACTTGTAAGGCCAGTACAGCCTTGAAACGTACCATAGCCAATTGATGTCACACTGTTCGGAATGGTGATACTTTCAAGGCTGCTACATCCACAAAACGTAAAATTGCCAATTGATGTCACACTGTCCGGAATGGTGATACTTGTCAGGCTTGTACAGTCCCTAAACGCATCAACGCCAATTGATGTCATACTGTCCGGAATGGTGATACTTGTCAGGCTTGTACAACCTTGAAACGCAGAAACGCCAATTGAGGTCACACCGTTCGGAATGGTGATACTTTCAAGGCTTTTACAGTTTATAAACGTTTCCGGGTTAATTGATGTCACACTGTTCGGAATGGTAATACTTTTCAGGCTTGTACAGCCTTTAAACGCATACGAGCCAATTGATTTCACACTGTTCGGAATGGTGATACTTGTCAGGCTTGTACAGCCTTTAAACGCAGATCCATTAATTGATGTCACATTGTCCGGAATGGTGATACTTGTCAGCTTAGTACAGTCTTGAAACGCAGAAACGCCAATTGATTTCACACCGTTCGGAATGGTAATACTTGTAAGGCCAGTACAGCCTTGAAACGTACCATAGCCAATTGATGTCACACCGTTCGGAATGGTGATACTTGTTAGGCTGCTACATCCATAAAATGTAAGCTCGCCAATTGATGTCACGCTGTTCGGGATGGTGATACTTGTTAGGTTTGTACAGTCCCTAAACGCACTAGCGCCAATTGCTGTCACCGGAACACCGTCAATACTTTCCGGGATAACTACTTCTGTAATAGAAGTGTCATTTAGTTTGATAATTGTGCCGGTAGTTATATCAAAATTGAAGTAACTTGCATCTGTTGGCTCTGCTGCCAGCACAACGACAGGAAGCATTGTAACGAGCATAACTATTGCCAATACCATGCTCAAAATTCGTTTTTTCATTGATATTCCTCCCAAAAAAATATTTTTTATTTAACTTATTCTGTAACAGTACCCGACATTGCTTTCAGGTTGTATTTCATTATAAAAAGTTCAAGGGCTTCCTTCAGCACGGCTATCTGTGATTTCAAGTAGAATTCATCCTCAAACAGTGCGTAGTGTACACAGGCTCTTATCAGAATGAAAATCAGAGGTGTCAGCTTTTCGTGGGGAATCCCCAGCTTTGGCTCTAAGCTCTTTGCGTATTCCGTATATCGTTCATCGACACCCTTAAAGAACTTCTGACCGTATTCCCTGTATTTCGGATGAGTGTAGATTTGATACATCAGTCGATATTTCTTGCCGTGCTTTTTTGCTGTCCAATACGGTATCTCGTCTATAAACCGCCAAAGGTCATCTACGTCGGTGGGGGCTTTCGCCATAAAATCATCTTCCACCTTGCTCATACAGTATTCGGTGGACTTAACGATAAGGTCGTCGAGATTGTCAAAATACTGATACAGTGTCGCAACACTGCAATCGCAGGCCTTTGCAATCGTTTTTACACCGACAGAGGTGAATCCGTTTTCCGCATAGCAGTCAAAGCACGCTTCCATAATCTCGATTTCCTTTGCTCTGCGGGCTTCTTCATTCACAGTGCGCATACTCTTTCCCTCCCCTCCATAAATAAATGAACGGTCGTTTACATTATACTGGTTTTACTTTGATTTTTCAAGAGGTAATGCAAGAACCTGAATCATTCTATGTGAAAACGGCAGGGATTTCTCCCTGCCGCCGAAGTCTATTTTTGTAACTTTATCATAACCTCATTCACCGCATCCGTATATCTGCCCTGTGCAACCCGTTTGTTGCGGCAGGAAAGCAGAGCATTTAAAATATACTTCCGTTCTTCAGCTGTGAGGTAAAGATAATATGTCTGCTTTCTCATACAAAGATTACCTCCGTATTTAAAGTTTCCGTAACCGCTGACCACAGTGCACCCATTCTGCCGACCCATTCCATTTGGTTTTCAGCTTTCAGTGTTTCGGTAATCCCCTCATGCTCCGCCCGTTGCTTCATCAGGCGGTCAAACAGTTCCTGTGCCTGTTCCTCAACATCAGCAAGGTAAGATTGCTGCTTGCCGTTTATCAGCAAATCCGTGTAAAGTACCTTTTTATACTCCCGAATATATCGCAGATGTCGATGTCCCCATATGCCGATATGTCGTTCTTCTTTTTCAACGGGTAATTCCAAACAAGGAATGTAAAAATCACCCTGCAACTCATACCAAAGACCGTTTTGCTCGTTATAAATGTACTTTTCCACTATGTAATCCTCCAAAATAATACATTCGCACATACATCACAGGTTCCCAATTGCCACAATTTGTTATGTCGTGTTACGAGTTTTTTCTTCCCTCAATTTTTCCCTTATGAGGTTACAAGGAAAGCATAAACAAAAGTGAAATCGTATAAAGGAATAAGGTGAGCACACTGCGAAAAATCCTTTATTTGCAAGGTGTTTGGAGGATTTTATTGATAACCTGTAACCTCTGTTAAGAGGTCATAATTTATAGTAATTCAAATTCGGATTTATCTATTACATTACGTTGATTACTTTACAGTGAAAGGTGTCCATTCTATGTGATTATATTCCATCACATCATTTGCTTTTTTCATTCCTAATTTTTCGTAAAATGCAATGGCATTTTCATTCGCAACCAAATATACCGCAATATCATTTTTACCACCTGCTAAAGAATGTGCTGTCTTAATCAATTCCGTGCCAATTCCTTGATGTAAATAGTCTCTGTCCACACCTAAATCTGTTATATAAAGCCAATAGGCATAGTCGGTCAATCCAAATAAGACGCCGACAATTTGATTATCCTTGTTTCTAGCAACAAGACTGATTGATACATAATCAACCAGCTTTGCTATTCTTTCTTCAAATCTTTCCTTCGGATACTGTGATCCTAGATCCGTACGCTTTAAAAATTCAATATATTCAATTGTAGAAATTCTCTCCTCTTTAATCTGAATACTTTTGCACATAACAATTTTCTCCATAAATCTCTAATTCTATTTCTGTTGCCATTTCATTACATATTCTTTTTCTTTGGTAGCTTCATCAAAGCCGCTATGCTGAATCTCAAATCCTTCTCTTTGATAAAAGGCTATTGCCCGTATATTCTTTTGATATACATTCAAAAATAATTTATTTCGTTTATTTTTTGCATAATTTAGAAGAGCTTTTCCTATGCCATGCGACTGCATTTCATTTGAAACAAAAATACCCTCAATATATTCTTCATTTAGACCTATAAATCCCTGTATTTCTTGATTCTGCTCATAAACATAAACAGTTTCCTGCAAAAGCAATTCCTTCATTAATTCAAAATTATTTTGCCAATATTGTTTAGAAATAAAAGAATGTGCTGTCACATTCGTATCTAACCATATATCTGTAACTTTATTTATATCTGCATTTTGTAATTCTCTAATCATTTAAATGGCCCTTTTACAAATTGTGATTTATCAATTAAGCTTTGCAACGCAGGATCTCTGTGACATTTTGCCACGCATTCTTACTCTTTTGTTCTGTACAGCCCTTATAAGCCCCTAAATACGGTGTAAAACCAAGTCTTGAATATAATTTGATGGCACCATAACTTTGCGATTGGGTTGCCAAATATAGTGGATACTTACTTGGAATTGTATCGTACATCATACAAAGTTTTGTAAGCATGGCCTGCGCAATCTTTTTATGTTGAGCCGATAAACTTACCGCTACATAATGAATGCGAAGCCTACTTTCTTCAAAATCATTTCCAAACCAAAGTCCTGCACTGCCAACGAGTTCATTATTTTCATTTGCGACAAACAAGAAATGTTTAGAAAAAAAATCCTTATCTCTAGTAAGCATACTATCCCATTTCTTTCTTGCCTCTTCTATATTTTCAAATAAACAAACCTCAGTTTGTAGCTTACACCAAGCTTCTTTTAATGATTCATCAAATTCAACATAATGAAATTCTTGATTTAATTCGATTTCTTTACGAATGGTCTTACGTGCCATGACCATCAATACTTTTTCATAAGGTATACTTGTATCTAGTACTGTCATATAATTCTCCATTTCTAGAATAAGTATATCATAATCGTGCGTTTTTTTAATGTTATAACATTTGCTTGACTTCTCTTTTTTTACGTTCTAGAATGAAACCGTAAAAGAGAAAGAGGTAATCAATTATGAACAAAACACAACTCGCAAATTATTTTGACCACACATTTTTAAAACCATATGCCACTGAAGCTGATCTTACTAAATTATGTAATGAGGCAAAAGAAATCGGAGCCGCTATGGTTGCGATCAATACAACTTGGACTAAATTCTGTAAAGAACAATTAAAAGGAACAAACGTACATGTAGGAGCTGCCATTAGCTTTCCTTTAGGACAAGCCGGTCTAGCATCTAAGATTGCCGAAACAAAGATTGCGATTGAAGATGGAGCCGACGAAATCGATTATGTCATTGATATTGGACAAGCGAAAATGCACCACTGGGACTACATTAAAAAAGAAATGGAAAGTATTGTTTCGATTTGTAGAGAACATAACGTCATTTCAAAAGTTATCTTTGAAAATTGTTATTTAGAAAAAGATGAAATCAAACAAGTTGCTTTAATTGCCAAAGAAGTAAAACCAGACTTCATTAAAACAAGCACAGGCTTTGGAACTGGTGGAGCCACTTTAGAAGATGTTCAATTAATGGTTGAAACCGTAGAAGGACAAGTGAAAGTTAAAGCGGCTGGAGGCATTCGTGATTGGAAAACATGTAAAGCCATGATTGATGCAGGTGCACAAAGAATTGGAACAAGCTCATCCCTAAAAATCTTAGAAGAATTTGAAGCCGAGGCAAAATAACATGAAACCATTTTTATTAGAACCCATTCATGATTACACAATATGGGGAACCAACCACATTTCTAAAGCTAGAGGCATCGATGAAGACTATGGAACTTGGTGGGAAGTCAGTGCCCACCCTTATTGTTCAAACAAAATTATTGGAACGAATAAAACCTTAATGGAAATGATTCAAGAAAATCCGGATGAAGTATTAGGTAAAGGATATACGCTTCACGAAACTTTACGATTGGCTTATCTAGATACAAAGGATGCTTTAAGCATTCAAGTTCATCCTGAAGATGATTACGCCCTAGAACACTCCAATGATTACGGAAAATATGAAAGCTGGTATATTCTAGATGCCAAACCAGGCGCTACTCTAGTTGCCGGAACAACAATCAATGATGCAGATGAAATTAAAAATGCCTTAATGAACAACAATGTTGAAAAATATCTTAATAAAGTCGAAGTGCATAAAGGAGACTACATTATTATTCCTAGCGGTATGCTTCATGCCCTAGGAAAAGACATCTTAGCTTTAGAAGTTGGTACAAACTCGAACACAACCTATCGTTTCTATGACTACAACCGTAAAGGAAAAGATGGAAAAACGCGTCCTTTACACGTTAAAGAATCTTTTGATGTCACAAACTTCAATTTAAAACCTACTTTTGTTCCACAAAAACATGAAACACACCGAATTGGAGATTGTCCTAATTTTACTGTAGATGAAGTTTATGCTGATTCTGATATGAATCTAACTTGTGATGAACATTACATGATTCTATCCAATATTGATTCAGATTGTACGATCGTATGGAACAATGAAGAAATTGTATTACCACAATATGACAGTCTATTTGTACCATTCGCATCCAAAAAAATCACAATCAAACAAGGAGCACACCTATTAGTGTCAAATCCTAGAAAGGACTAATTTATGAAAACCATTTTAGTTACCGGAGCCAATGGCTATATCGCAAGCTTAGTAAAAGCGTATCAAAAAGATAAATTTAACTGGATCTGCATGACAAGAAAGGATGCAGACCTTACAAATCCTGAAGACGTAAAAAAATTTGTAGCTTCTCAAGATTTTGACATTTGTTTTCACACTGCTGCCAATGCAACTACAGCCTTCTGTAATGAACATCCAGATTTAGTTCATAAAATCAACGTAGAAAGTACACAAGCGATCATTGATTGTTGTAAAGAAAAAGGTGCTAAATTGATTTTTTGTTCAACCGAACAAGCCTTCAATGGAAAAGAAAATCGTGGTCCTTTTAAAGAAGACGAACCATTAAGTGCTGTGACTGTATATGGACAAAATAAAATCGAATGCGAAGAGTTGATTCAAAAACAATTGGATGATGCGATTATCTTACGCTTTACATGGATGATGGGACTAAGCTATCCAGGCATCAAGGCAAGTCCAAGCATTATAAAAAATGTTATGAATGCGCTAATCAGCCATACTCCAACATTATTTACTGTGCATGAAAAACGTGGCATGACATATGCGAAGCATTTGGCAACACAATTTGATAAAATCACAGAACTTGAACCAGGCATTTATCATGTGGCATCCAAGAACACGATGACCACATATGAATCCGCAAAATTTGTAGCTAAAGCTTTAGGTGCAAGTGATGAACTCATTGAAGAAATCATTTTACCAAACAACGAACGCTACCAAGATCGATTCAGAGATTATCGTTTAGATAGTGAAAAACTAGAAAGTCTTGGAATTCATTTTGCGACATTTGAAGAAGATGTAAATGAAATTCTAATGGATTTTGGATGGAAGAAAAGTTAAAATAGCTTGTAGGAGGCTATTTATGACTATACTTGAGGAAAACGTTAAAAAATATTACCAAAGCGGATATAACTGTTCAGAAACACTACTTCATGCCTGCAATGAAACGTATCAATTAGATATTTCAGAGGAAGACATGAAAATGATGGCTGGATTTGGTGGCGGCATGTTTATTGGAAGTACATGCGGTGCATTAGTCGGATCGATTGCTGCCCTATCAAAAATAGTATGTAAGACAAAAGCACATGAAATGTTACCAGAATTAAGACCATTGATTCAAAAACATACACGTAACTTTAAAGAACTATTAGGCAGTTTAGATTGCGCACACATCAAACCTGTACATCATAGTACGGATCCAAACATCAAATGTATGAACACTTGTTTATTAGCGGCAAAAGCTCTAGAAAAAACAATGGAGGAAGAACACCTATTATAGGATTCTTCCTCTTTTCTTATATTCGTAATAACCTGTCTACACGATGAATCAAATCTTGTTGAATACTAAAATCAACCTCAATACCATCCTCATTATATTCTTGTCTATGCACCTTACCATTGGTATAAATATAATCAAGTACACTGACCTTCTCATAAGGAATCACGACATGTAAAGTTTCCATATGAAATAATTCCTTTTCAATTTCCTGCTTTAAAAACTCAATACTCGTCTTTTCCTTAGCACAAATATAAATGCGATCCTCTACACGTTTTGGATATTCAATATTTGTCTGATCACACTTGTTAAAGACATACAAGTAGGGAACTTTTTCACATCCAATTTCTTTTAATGTTTCTTCACAAACCTGCAGTTTGCTATCCTTATGTTCATTTGAAATATCCACGACTTTTAAGATCAAATCCGAAACCACAGCTTCTTCAAGTGTAGAATGAAAGGCTTGTACTAAACTGTGCGGTAAATCACTAATAAAGCCAACTGTATCACTTAAAGTAAATACATTATGGTTCTCTGTTTCAATTTGACGTGTTGAAGTTGTCAAAGTCGCAAACAACATATCCTTCTCAAATACCGACTTATCTTCATTCACAAACCCATTCATAATACTTGATTTGCCTGCATTGGTATAACCCGTAAGAGTTACACTTTTAACCATACCTTTTTTACGCTGATTACGCTGTACGCTTCTTTGCGTATGAATCTTATTTAATTCTTTTTCCACAAAATGAATTTTACCTTCAATTCTTCGCGCATCCAGTTCAATTTTCTTTTCTCCTGTTCCCTTGTTTCTAGAACCACCACGCTGTCTATCCATATGTTTATAGCTGCCTTGAAGTCTTGGCAATAAATATTTTAGTCTTGCACATTCAACCTGAAGCATGCTCTCTTTTGTCTTAGCACGAGACGCAAAGATTTCTAAAATCAAAGCACTTTTGTCCATGACTTCACAATCAAAAAAATCTGATAAATTTCTTTGTACAGAAGGCGAAATAGCCTCTAATACAAGAACCATACTACATTCTTGATCTTCAAGAATGCGTTTGACCTCTTCAATCTTACCAGGATTCATATAATACTTTTTATGGGGATGCTCCAAATTCTGTGATATACTCATGCAAATTTCAATATCACAGGCTAGAGCTAATTCTTTCATTTCCTCCATTCTTTCTTCAAAAGAATGGCTTGTGTATGTTTGTACACCAATCAATATTGCTTTTTCCATAAATGTATTTTATCATACGATGCTAAAATGTTATAATATTCCATGAGGTGAATTCCATGAAAATTGCTTATTTAATGCACTATATGAAAAAAAATTTTGAAGAAATAACAGAAAACCTGGATGTATTAATCAACCAAGGCGATGATGTTTACTTGATGGTAAACGATGATGATTTACGTGATGATTTGATTCTATCCTATTGTGATACACCAAATTTACATGTGGCTCACCACCAACAAACTGCCCTTCCAGCCGATATGTCACTACCTAGAGGCTTTATTGTATTGATGAAAGATGCTTTGGAATTTGAAAAAGAAGATGGATCTTTTACATATGATCGATTCATCATAATGACAGATGGTATGATCCCTACAAAATCAAAAGCACAACTTGTAGAATATTTAGAAGCACATGAAGACGAAGATATCTATTATGAAGTGGATAACTCAGATGAAAATGAAGAAGTAAAGAAAAGATTTGAAAACTATGCCTTCTTTACAAACTCTTATGATTTCCAAAAATCAAAAACCATTCGTGCCATGAATAAAATGACATCCAGCCTTGTTCATTCCTTTAAAAAACGTGAAATTGAGGACACAATCTATATCAGCTATCCTTGGTTTATACTAACGCACGAAAGTGCTAAAGCTTTGGCAGACAATCTAGCCTACTGTTCAAATACATTTAAAATGTGTTTATATCCAGAAGAAATGGCTATTGCGACGATGTTACATAAATTCTCAAATGTAGATCATCACAATGAAAACATCTGGGCAGTTGGTAAAAATGGTGAATATACTCTGCAACAACCAATGGAAAATGTAGAATTGGATGCGATCAATGATTCTACATATTTCGCAGCTCTAGCTCACAGTGAAGATAATCTTCAAGTTTATGAAGACTATTTTGATGCTTACACATGCGAATCATAATCGTTTCGGATAATCACGGGAATCAAAATATCCTAAAAATTCTTTATCACATCTATTCTTCACTCTATAAAGACAATGTAAAATTTATTCATTTAGGAGATTCACAAACTACAAGCATTAATGATTTAAATAACTTTATATGTGTTAAAGGAAATAATGATACATTAGATTTACCTAAATACCAAAGATTAACTGTTTTAGACAAACGCATCCATTTCTCACATGGAGATAAAGGTTTGGACGAAATAAAAAAAGATATCGATCAACATCATCCCGATATCTATCTTTATGGACATACGCATTTAGTCAAAGAACAAATCTACAACAATTGTCTGATTTTAAATCCAGGCTCAATCACTTTACCTAGAGATGATTGGCATGGATCTTATATTATTCTAACAATCGATAAGAAAGTCACATATAAAGTAGTTCGAATTAATGTAGAAACTTTCTTAAACCAATATCAATGCTTCATTGAATAAGGCAGCCAAATCATTGGCTGCCTGTTTTCATTTATTTAATAAACTGTTTTGCGAAATTCCATGTGTCTCTACACATATCATCCAAGTTCTTTTCAGCCACCCAGCCAAGCTGTTCCTTAGCACGAGTCGGATCTGCATAACATGTCGCAATATCACCTGGACGTCTTGGTTTGATGACATAAGGAATCTTGATTCCATTCACTCTTTCAAAGGCATGCACAATATCTAATACACTATATCCTTTTCCTGTTCCCAAGTTACAAATATGCACACCCGGCGTATTGTATTTTTCAATTGCTAATACATGACCTTTAGCCAAGTCAACCACATGAATATAGTCACGAACACCCGTTCCATCTGGTGTATCATAATCATCCCCAAATACACCAAGTTCTGGAAGTTCACCCGTTGCCACTTTCATAATATATGGCATCAAGTTATTTGGAATTCCCTTTGGATTTTCTCCAATCAAACCCGACTCATGCGCTCCAATAGGATTGAAATAACGAAGTAAAGTTACACTCATTTCTGGGTTGGCAAACTGCACATCTGTTAAGATTCTTTCCATCATCGCCTTTGTAGCTCCATAAGGATTGGTTGTAACACCAAGCTTACAGTCTTCTGTTAAAGGAACCACTTCAGGATCTCCATATACAGTCGCACTTGAACTAAACACAATACTTGGAACATGATACTTTTTCATCATTTTGGCAACTACTAAAGTAGTCATCAAGTTATTTGTATAATACTCAATTGGTTTTTGAACACTTTCACCAACTGCTTTAAATGCACAACAATGAATCACCGCATCCAATTTATTATCCTTAAATACAGACTCTGTTTTTTCTTCATCTAACACATTGAATTCATAAAACTTAACATGTTTTCCTGTAATTTTATAAATCGATTCCAACACATCTGGTTTTGAATTTGAGAAATCATCAATCACGACAACATCATGACCACTTTCTAATAATTCAACACAAATATGACTACCAATATATCCAGTACCACCTGTTACTAAAATATTCATTAGTCAATAACCTTGCAACCACCTAGTTTTCTTACTTTTAAAATGTGGCAGCTTCCCTTTCCAAATACTTTTTCAATTTCTTCTTTATATGTTTCTACATAACTATTTTCAACAAAGGCTTGAATCGTTCCGGCAAAACCTCCACCATGAACACGACATACGCCATGATCTTTTAAAATCATTTCAGACATAGCTAAACCTAAAGATACAGCCTGGTTCTTATAGTCAAAGTCTGCATATACAGTTTGAAGGAATTTGTAACTTGAATTTCCTGATTCTTGAATCAATGTCTTGAAACCTTCAAAATCATCCTTGTTCAATCTTTCTACACATGTATATACACGTCTATTTTCATTGAAGAAATGAATAGCTCTTAAGATTGCACGATCATTATTTAAAGCCGTTCTTAAGTTTGCGATATTTGCATAGAACTCATCTTCATCCACTTCGCGAAGAACTTCCTTACCAAAATAGTGAGCAACTTCTTTCATTTCTTGTGGTACAGCACCATAGGCATCTGTTAAATCGGCATGACTTCCCTTTGTATCTACAATACATAAACTGTGATCATATTTTGAGAAATCAACATTCACACTATTTACAATTGGGTTTGAAGTATCTTTAAAGTCAATGGAAATAAGTCCACCTACAGCACATGCACATTGATCCATCAATCCACATGGTTTTCCAAAATATACATTTTCTGCATATTGACCCACTTTGGCAATCGTAACCATATCAATTTTCATATCATTATATAATCCATCAATAATTGTACCAATAATAGATTCGAATGCTGCAGAACTTGATAGTCCAGCCCCCATTAATACATCACTCGTGATGAAAGCTTTGAATCCACCTACGTTATAGCCTAATTCTTTTAATTTAGAAACTACACCACGAATCAAGGCTTCACTTGTTCCTAGTTCATCTTCTTTTTTGTCTAAATCATTCAAATCAATTGGTTTGATGTCAAAGTCATCAGAAATCACTTTGATTACGTTATCCTGTTTAGATACAATTCCAATCGCATCTAAATTGATGGATCCTGCAAGCACACAACCATGTTGGTGGTCTGTATGATTTCCTGAAATTTCACTTCTTCCAGCAGCACTATAAATGCTCACTTCATCATCTCCAAATAATGTTTGGTATTTATCTAATGCAGCAGCATAACGTTGTTTTTGATAGTCCAATAAACTTGGATCTGCATATAGATCTTCAATCAATGCATCATATTTACCGGATACTACTTGTTCTTTAATTTCTGTTGTTTTCATTTTCTTACCTCGAATGTATATGTTGTTTCTTCTTCAAATACTTGTCCTGCTTTTAATAAAACTTTTGGATTCTCTTCTTTATGAATCGAATCGGCGATATAGCTTGTTTCAATACACAATCCATCTTGTGGATGCATAATCTTACCATATTTATCTGTCTGTCCATCTAAGTAGTTGGCACTATAGATTTGTGCTGTTGGGTATGTTGTGGATACTTTTAGTTCAATACCACTTAATGGACTATATAAACAGACTTGATTTTCTTTAGTATCAAATACATATGGATGATCATATCCTCTTGCACTAATTAATTGTTCATCCTCTGCATGAATAGAATCTCCAATTCTTTTTTCTGTATTAAAATCAAATGCCGTATCTTTAACATTTCTTAATTCACCTGTATATAATCCATCTGGATCAACGCAGCCAAATTTAGATGCTGAAATTCGTAACATGTGATCATCAATATTCGATGCATGTCCATTTAAATTGAAATAGCCATGGTTTGTGATATTGATCAAAGTATCCTTGTCACTGACTCCACTATATTGAATATGCAAACTTGCACCATCCAACCAATAGATCGCATAGAAATCTAATGTTCCAGGATAGCCTTCTTCTCCATCTTTTGAAACATAGTGGAATTTAACGCCATCTTCAATTAAAGAATAATCAAATACTTTATAAGAGAATCCCTCAATACCTCCATGTAGTGAATTTGGTCCATTATTAATAGGCAGATGATATTCTGTACCATTCATTGTGAATGTACCTTTTTCAATACGATTACATACTCGTCCAACTAAGGCATTTAAATAGGTTCCATCTCGTTTTTGATAATCTTCAACATGTTCAAATCCTAAAATACAATCACAGTCTTGATCATTCTTATCTTTCGTTACAATCTTTAAAAGAGTACAACCAAAGTTTGTAACTTCTACAGTTAAATGTGAATTTGAAATCGATAATACATCAATTCCATTCTCTAATCTTTCTTTTACCTCTACCATAATGTCTTTACAAAACGGCTAAAGCCGTTCAATCCTTCATCATCCATTTTATATACACCGGCATTCTCTAATACAGATACGAATTTCTTTGTGACTTCCATTTCCATGAATGTATCCACATTTGTATAAGAACATGTCTTCAAGTATTCATACCAGTCTTTGTGTTTTTCAAGTTCTGGATAAGAATCAAAATCTGCTTTTCCAGATAAACATAATTTAATTTGTTCTAACTCTGTTTTTAATCGTGCAGGCAAAATGGCCAATCCCATCACTTCAATCAAACCAATATTTTCTTTTTTGATATGGTGATGTTCTGAGTGAGGATGGAAGATACCTAATGGATATTCTTCTGTAGTACGATTATTTCGTAAAACTACATCCATTTGATATTCGCCATCTTTCTTTCTAACAATTGGCGTTACTGTATTGTGACGAACACCATCTTCATTGGCAATAATATCTAAACTTTCATCACTGTATGTACACCATGTTTCAAAGATTTTAGTAGCTAGATCTAATATAGAATCTTTTGATTCAGATGTTAATCTTAATGTAGATAATGGCCAGTAAAGCATATCCACTTGTACATCCTTATATGTATAGCTCTTAACAACTTTTGCGTCTTCCATTGGGAAATGGTGTCTTCCACCTTGATAGTGATCATGACTTAAAATCGATCCACCAACGATAGGAAGATCTGCATTGCTTCCAATCATATAGTGTGGGAATTTGTCAATAAATGCGAATAAATGCTCAAATGTAGAACGATCCATCTTCATTGGCGTATGTTCACTATTAAATACAATACAGTGCTCATTGTAGTACACATATGGTGAATATTGTAAATTGTATGTATGTCCATTTAAATCTAATGGAATAATACGATGTGTTTGTCTAGCTGGATGATTTAAGTTTCCGGCAAAACCGACATTTTCCTTACATAATAAACATGCAGGATATGAAGTACTTACGGCATTTTTAGCTTTAGCAATTTCCTTAGGATCCTTTTCTGGTTTTGACAAGTTGATTGTGATCTGAATATCACCATACTTACAGAAATGTGCAAAACTGATATTCTTATCAATTCTTGATTTACGGATATAGTTTGAATCCATACTCAACTTATAGAAGTAATCTGTTGCATCTTTAGGATTCAAAGAATATAGATCATTAAAAGTATTGACTACTTCACTAGGTCTAGGCATTACACAATTCATAATGCGCGTATCTAGCAAATCTCTTTCAGTTACAGTATTTTGAATCATACCTTTTTCAACCGCATAATCTAACATGAAATCTAAAATCTCATAGATAGAACAGTCTTCTACTTCTTCTCTTTTAAATTCTTGGATGCCAAATAGATCAATCAATAAATTTGCAGAATAATCATAATCATATTTCTCGATCATTCCATTCATTAAAGCATACTCTAATAACTGGTTAATTTTTGTGTTCATTTGTTCTCCTTCCATATAACCAAAATCAATCATTTTTTTTACAGCCAAATCCCTTTTCCTGCAACACTATCCACAAAAATAATGATCAATTGTTCATTTATTTATATACGGCTCCTCATCAATATTATGCAGATATGGTTACAAATTTAAGATTTGCCTATTCTGTTTTAGTGTAAACGTTTTCTTTATCTGTATCAACATATTCAAACAACAATTTTAACATAGATGTTGGATTTAGGTTTCAAACAATGATTACTTGTTTGTTTTTGTTTATTTGATGTTTTATTTATACAAAAAGCCATTCTGGTATGAATGGCTCTTATTTAAAATTTTCAAAAGAATCAATCACATGTACAACTCCAGGAAGCTTTTCGTATTCTTCTTTTTTATTGGCAGAATCCACAACGACTATATTGTGACATCCTGCTTTATAAGCATTTGTAATCCCACTAACACTATCTTCGATAATCAGACAATCTTGAATTTCCACTCCAATATTATGAGCTGCCTTTTTAAACATTGCGATCTTGTTTTCATACGTTCCATCATCATAGACAATCCTAGATGGCTCAATCCATTGGTCTAAATGAAACGATTCGACAAAGAAATCAATATTAGGCTTGATAGATGCAGATGCGATTGTGAATGGAATATTTGATTCTTTTAAATAATCAAAATATTCTTCAGCTCCCTTTACTAAATGAAATGTTGCCTGATCCTCTTTACAAAATTGGCGATAATATTCTTCTTTTAACTGCGAATATTTTTCCATTTCGGATGGATCACACTTCCCACCAAACATATATTCAACAACTTTATTGTTTGGTACACCATTAATGTGTTCATGAAGTTCTTCTTCATCAATTCCATGATGACGAATATCTTGTGATATTTTTGACCATGCCAAAATATGTTTTGGATTGTCAAAAAATAAAGTTCCATTAAAATCAAATATTACGCCTTTATATTTATGCATTATTAAACCTCTTTAGTTTCAGAAACACGTTTGTACCAATATGCACTTGCCTTTGGATATCTCTTCTGTGTTTCGTAATCTACATAGAACAAGCCATAACGCTTATTATAGCCATTTGTCCATGAGAACATGTCCATTAGTGACCAGACAAAATATCCTTTTACATTAACTCCTGCTTCAATTGCCTTTAATGTGAATTCTAAGTGTCTTCTAATAAAGTCAATACGTGGTTCATCATCAATGATTCCATCTTCAAAATCATCTTTATATCCCATACCATTTTCTGTGATATAGATTGCTTTATAGTTTGGATATTGTTGGCGAATACGTACTAGCATATCAAACATACTTTCTGGATGAATCAACCAATCCCAGTCCGTACGTGGAATGCCTTCCTTTTCCATTCTTCGTCCTACATTTTTTAAACAGAATCTAGAAGTTCCCTTCTCTCCTGTTCCATTATGATGAATATCATTTTCTCCTTCGTAATGTTGAATAAAACGAGATTGATAATAATTCATACCCATGTAGTCATTTAATAGTGCAGCTTGTTTCAATACATCAAAATCTTCATCTAACAATTCTAGCGTACCATTATTGATGCTGACTAAACGATTCACAATTTCCATTGTTTCTGTTGAATAATATCCTTTAAATGTTGCATCCAACAAGAATTGATTTTGAAGCACATCTTCATTTTTAGCAGCCTGGATATCATCCAAATTGTTTTCATCAAATGGATATTTATATTCCAAAGACTGTACAACACCAATCTTTCCATTATATCCTGCCTTTTTGTATTCCAACACAGCCAAGGCATGTGCCACCATCATATTATGCATGATCTGGAATGCTTTCGTCATATTGTATTTTTCGCCATTTGGGAAAGTTCCCTCAATATATGTGTTAGTGGCCACAGCCCAGATTTCATTGAATGTAAACCAATATGTTACTTCGTTTTTGTATTCTTCAAAACAATATTTTGAAAATTCTACGAAAGCATCGATTGTATCTCGATTTAAAAAATCGCCTTTTTGGTAAAGTGTGTCTGGAGTATCAAAATGATGCAATGTCACAAATGGCTCTACATGATTTTTATGACATTCTTGAAATACTCTATGATAGAAATCAACCCCTTCCTGGTTGATTCTTCCAGTTCCTTCCGGAAAGATTCTAGCCCAAGATATAGAGATACGAATTCCATTGATACCAAACATATTACATAGTTTTAAATCTTGTCCATATTGATGATAGAAATCACTGGCTGGATCCGCTTTAAAACGTCCTTGCTTGGCAAGAAAATCATCCCAAGATACTTTTCCTTTACCGTATTCTAGAGTGCTACCTTCGCATTGATAAGCGGCAGTAGCACCTCCGAAAATAAAATCATCCGAAAATTTCATACATTTATCCTTCCTTTACTTGTTCACAAATAAATTCAACGGCACCCTTTGGATCACGCGTTAATTTAATATATTGTGCACCTTTTGTTGCGACAACTTTAGTACCGTATTTAGAAGCATCTTGTCGTACTTCTTCTAAATGCGATTGTACTTGTGGTGATAATACAACAATGTCATAATCTTTCAAAATATCATAATGCGAACCATATGCACTTGCGGTTGCATCAATTGGTAAGTTTTCAATTTCTGCTCCTTCTTTAACGGCATTTGCAAACATTGCTGATGTTCCAGCACCTACACATAATACTAATACATTAATATTTTTATTTAAACTTAAAGGTTGAACTTCTTTAGCTTCTTCTTTTTCAACTTGTTCTTCTAAAGCATCTAATTCTTCTTTTTCTTTTTCTTCTTCTAATAAAGTTGCATCATACGCCTTAATAAATGGCAAGTAAACAATTCCATCTACAACAATTAATACAACAGCTAATACAACAGCTAATAAACTAATTCCTGTACCTAAGATCAATCCAATTGGAGCTGGTGTTGCCCATGGTAATACGTAGATGAATGAATTCATTTTTAATACGTCCACAAAGAATTTGAACAACGATACGTTGATCATTGGAGTAATCAAGAATGGAATGAAGAAATATGGATTCAATACAATTGGTGTAGCGAATAACAATGGTTCATTTACCGCAAAACATACTGGAACAAATGTTGTCTTACCAACAGCTTTTAATTGTTTTGATTTTGCGAACAACATGAATAAGAATGGTACTACAAGGGTAGCTCCAGTTCCTCCCATTGTTCCTACGAAGTTTCCAAGTCCTACAGTTAATACGTTAGAGGCTTGTTCACCAGCTTTGAATAACGCTAAGTTTGCATCTACGTTAGCATAAATAATAGCTGCAATAGCTGGTTCTACAATACTTGGTCCGTGTACACCTACAAACCAGAACAATGCCATAGCACCCCAAATAATACAGATTCCTAAATATCCATCGGCAGCAGTAAATAATGGTTGAAGCAATGTGATAATAGCTTCGGCAAAAGTATAATTAAATGCAGTTCTACATGCCACATCAATCAATACACATACTAAAACTGAGAATGAGAATGGGAATACATCTCTAAACATTTGAGAAATAGTACCCGGCACTTCTTTTGGCATGTGAATTGTAACATCTTTAATAACACAAAATTTATACATATTTACTGTAATGAATGCAGAAACAAATGATGCTAGTAAACCTTTTGTTCCTAAATATGTAGTTGAGATACCACCATCTACATTTGAAACAGCTAACAACATAAATCCAACAATACTTGCCAACATAACACTTGTTGTATTAATGACTTTGTTTTTAGGCATTCTACGGTTCATACTTTCAGCTAAACAACGAGCTGTAGTAGCCGCAACCAACAAACCAACAACACCCATTGAATAGTTATATACTTTCCATAACCAGTCAGATACTGTAGCTGGTAATACAATTCCAAAGATTTCTGGAATCGATGCAGCTAGAATAAATACACTTGAGAATAGAATGGCTGGCATTGCAGTTAAGAAACCATCACGAACAGCCCCTAAATAAATATTTTGTGCAATCTTATCAAAGAAAGGTTTTCCTTTTTCAATTTGCTTAATAACCCCGTTTAACATTATTTATTTCCTCTTTCTTCATATAAATTAATAAAATCATCTACAATATCGCGCAATAAAATCGTTGTCATCAAGTGATCTTGCCCATGAATGAAAATGAATCCCATTTCCATGTCTTCTCCTCTAGCCTCTTGTTGTAAGATCTTTGTTTGAGACTGGTGTGCTAAATTAATATTTTCATCGGCTTCTTTTAATTTCTCCTCAACATGTTCAAAATTACCCGCACGCATTTCTTTCAACAATGATAACAATGTACTTCTTGCATCTCCTGAATATGCAACTATTTCAAATCCAACCATACTTAACTCATCTTTAGTCATTTTCTTTTCTCCTTTTACGATGTGGCCTTATCGTTTACATCATTAGTGTAAGCGTTTTCCAATCATTTGTCAACACATTCAAACACTTTTTATCACTTTTTCAAACATTTTAAAACATTTATGTAATGTTTAAGTAACATTTTAATAAAAAGTGTTTGTTTTTGTTTGTATTATGTTGACTAAATATATTTGAAATGATATCGTCTAACATAGAAGAGGATATCAATATGTTAAAAAAAGAACGTTTAGTAAAAATTGCACATAAAGTAAATCAAAATGGAATCATTACCATTCAAGAAATCATGGATGAATTAGGTGTGTCGGATATGACCGCAAGAAGAGATTTGGATGAATTAGAAAAATCCGGAAAATTACTTAGAGTTCATGGTGGTGCACAAAGCCTTTCTTTTTCAATGGACCACGAATTAAGTCACATTGAAAAATCGTCTGTGCAAATTGAAGAAAAAAAACGAATTGCCCATAAAGCAGCAACTCTTATTTCAGAAGGAGAATCTATTTTTTTAGGTCCTGGTACAACCGTTCAATTTTTGGCTGAACAACTCACAGGCAGAAACATTCGTGTTATCACAAATAGCCTTGCCGTATTTAATATATTAGTGAATCACGCTCCTACTGAAGTCATACTAACTGGCGGTGATTACAGAGATAACACAAATACATTTGTGGGTCCTATCACAAATTTAGTATTGGGTAAATTAAAATATAATAAAGCCTTTATCAGTTGTAACGGAATCTACAATTCATCCATCACAACCTATTCATTAGAGGAAGGTGAATCGCAACAGATCGCATTAGATAATTCTAAAAATAAATATCTATTGGCTGACAACAAGAAATTCAACCGTGCCGACTTCTACATTTATTATGATCTATTTAACTTTGACACTTTAATTACCGACAACACCATTGATGATGAAGTTTTATCACACTACAAACAATATGTACAAATTATGACAGTTTAAAAGGAAGTCAAAATATCGCCTCTAACTAATTTCTTTGAATATATATGATAATACCCCATCAATAGTGCCGCATTTACAATCCATGTCAGTGGCCATCCCAAGAATACAGTAATTAATTCCGAACTAAATTGTGTTGCGACAAATAAATAGACTTGTCTTAAAATAACGAAACATAAAATCATCGAATACATTGGTACTTTAGATAATCCAACACCTCTTAAAGCACCTGCCGTAATATGGGATAGAGGAAGGAAGATGTAGCCAGGCGCAAAGACAGAAATCATAGTCACACCAGCTACAATCACATCTTTATCTTGTGAGAATAATCCGACTAAGAACTCTCCATTTGTATAAATCAAGAAGGCTCCTAATGCGATGATTACTTCACACATCAATAATGTTGTATATAAGCCTTTTCTTACACGCTTATAGTTTTGAGCCCCATAATTCTGTCCCACAAACGTTGTGATAGCCATCGAGAAACTTTGAATTGGAAGCTGCAAGAAACCATCTAGTTTTGTCGTTGTACTATACCCTGCAACAGCAGCCGATCCAAATTTAGAAATGTACGATTGAACAATCACATTGGAAAAAGAAACAATACTATTTTGGAGGGCTGCCGGAATTCCTATTGAAATAATTCTTGATAGAATGGGCTTTGAAAAACGAATCTTAGAAATATATACCTTATACTCTTTATCTGTATGCATCAATTCATGCATGACTAAAATGGCAGAAACGAGTTGTGCCAAGGTTGTCGCAATACCCACACCAGCAACACCTA
>NZ_VUMR01000025.1 GCF_009696075.1 Holdemanella porci
ATTGGAAGAAAAGGATATTTTGGTCAGACGGATACTTTGCATGCAGTATTGGAGAAGTATCGTCAGCAACTATACAAAAGTATATTGAGAGTCAGGGTTAATGGCTAAAGGTTCACAAGGCTCCTCCTACCACCTAAAGGTAGTGGGTTTCCGCCTATGGCAAAGGAAAGGATTTAATTTATGAAATTGAAGCTTTACACCTCATTGAGTGTTTAAAGAAATCTGGTCTTGGCATTAAAGAAATCAATCAATTCTTTAGTTGGGTTTCTGAAGGAAGTGCAAGTTTTGAAAAGAGAAAAGAGTTGTTTGAGGCTCGAAAAGAGGCTGTAGAAGCTGAAATCAAAAGTCTTCAAGAAACACTATCTTTATTAGAATTTAAATGTTGGTACTACTCAAAAGCTATGGAGGATGGTACAGAAGAATACCTTCAAGCTATGCTTCCAGACAAGCTTCCTAGTGACATTCAAAAATTATATGATGCAAGTCATAAATAAAAAAATGGAGCAGATATATTCTGCTCCAAAGCTTTTCAAAACCAGCTGGCTCGTTCTGATTTTGATTGACTGATTCTTAAATTTCAAACCATTTGATTTCACAAGCATCCAATTCAACTTCGAAACTTGTTCCATCACCCTTATACACGGAAGTTGTCTGTGGTTCATATGTATTATTGACAACACAGAAACTATTTGTAGAAGGATATACGTTGATATCCACATTGTAGTTGTCGGAATACCAGCGTTTCATTTCTTCTTCTTTGTGTGCTGCAAAGAAGATTGCACGATACAATAGTCTTACGTTTTCAAAACTAAATGGAAGACCATTCATATACACACCGCGACCTTTTCCATACTCATTTACAGCCAAATTGACATGTAGATCTTTTTCAGCCAAGATTTCGGTTTCAGGAAGAGCATATACATCATTTACACATTCTCCCCAATCTTCATGTTCTAATTGTTCTGTTATGAAGTGGTTTGGTTGTACTTTCCAATTGTATTTGTCTGTGTGCATTGTGAAACCTAATTCTTTATCCACACCTAATACATCGTATAAAGTGAAGAATTTACCGTTGCGGTTGATTGCTGTTGGCTCACCAACACCGATAAATCCACCGCCCTGGTCTACATAACGACGAAGAGCTGTAATCACTGGTTCATCAAATTCAGCTCCACCACTAAAGCTTGTGTATGCAGAACCAATGTTCATCACAACGTCCATATCATCTAAGATGGTTGGATCTTTACGAATATCATCAAAACTAATGAAATGAACATCAAATGGGAAACCACTCAACGCCTCCATTACACCTGTATATGAATAGATTTGTTTGTACCAAATGGCATGGTGAACCAAGTGTGTTCCCCAACGACGAAGTTCTCCCCAACTATTAATTACACCCACTTTTAATAAGTTTAATGGAACTTGTTGATTTACATGAGAATATAGCGTACGGAATTCGTCACATACCTTTTCAATATAATCAATGAATTCAGGGAAATCCAATGCCAATTTTAAATATCCACCATAACCAATACGATCGACTGGACTACGTAAAATAGCTCTACGAGCTGTTACCCAGTTGACCTTAGCTTCTTTTAATGGATCTCCGTTTTCATGGAAAACATCTGGGAAGAAGTATGGTAAAAATCTTCCTTCTGTATACTTAACACCCTTAATATCGGAAATTAAACGAAGTGTTGTACCAGAACCAACCGATCCTACAACCGCATCCAATCCAATGGATTCAAAATATTTACCAAATGGCTCTGTACCAATCCAGTGATCCCCTAAAAACATCATGGCTTCTTTTCCATATTCATGACAAATATCCACAAATTTCTTCGCTAATTTACTTACTTCACGCTGTTGGAAATCCATGAAATCACGATATTCCTTAGTTGGAACACAGAAAGTTGAGTTATTAAATCCTTTGTTGATAATATATTCCGCTCTAAATGGATAGCCCACTTCTTTTTCAAACTGTTCCAAAATATATGGAGATACAGAAGCACTATATCCAAACCAGTCTACAAATTTTTCGCGTGCAAATTCATCAAATTGAAGAGTGAATTGGTGGAAGAACGTTGTAAAACGAACAACGTCTACATCATCTCTTTCTTCACAGAATTTTCTAAATTTATCCAATACATACTTTTGTGTTTTAGGTTGTCGAACGTCAAAAGTCATTTGATGTTCTTCACCCTGCCAATCATTCGTTAAAGCATTATACATATGTACAGGATCCCAAATCACAAATGCCAAGAAACTTACTGTATACGCATGATACGGAATTGTATCATGAATAATCACTTCACCCGTTTCTTCATCATAATCCCAATTTGTGATGACTTCATCCGTCGTACGATCAATAACTTCCCACCATCTGTGATTGTCTTTTGTGTTTGGCTTTAATTGATCTTTATAGAAATGCTGCATGATTTGAATTTTTAATTCGGTTGACTTTGCGGTCACAAAATCGCTCATCAAATACATCTGTTGGATTTCATCTGGATTTGCCTTGGCCCACTCATTATCTTTTCTTGTCGTATAGTAAGTCGCATATTGCTTAATATCCATCTTACGCAATTCTTCTGGCATATCCGTTCCGTCACAGTCACGGATGGCATCGGCTTTCCATCGATTAATAATCTCAATTGTTGCATCAATTACATCAACATCTGTCGGTACAGTTACTCTGCCTGTTTCAATCATTTTATTTTCTCCCAAACTAGTCAATTCTATTTTCAGTTTCCATATCAAAGAAATGTACTTTTGATAAGTCCATTGTTAATTTAATTGTTGAATGTGCTTCTGGTTCCAAACGAGAATTTACTTTGGCACACATTTTTTGTCCATTTAAATCACCATGTAAAATATATTCATGGCCCAATAGTTCGGCCACTTCAATTTCAAAATCAAAGTTAGCACTCGGATATGTATCAGCTACAATTCCCTCACCATGTAAATCTTCTGGACGAATACCCATGATAACTTCTTTTCCTTCATAGCTAGAAAGTTTTTCTCTATACATCAAAGGAATTTCAATCTTCATGTCCTTTACATGGAAGAAACCATTTGTATACGTACCCTTCACAAAGTTTGTTGCAGGCGCACCCAAGAATCCAGCTACGAATAAGTTTGCCGGATTATTATATATTTCTTTTGGTGTACCAATCTGCTGGATATATCCACCCTTCATCACAACAATACGATCAGCCATAGTCATGGCTTCGGTTTGATCGTGTGTTACATAAATGGTAGTAGCTCCAATACGTTCGTGAAGCTGAATGATTTCCGAACGCATTTGTACACGCAATTTCGCATCCAAGTTTGATAGTGGCTCATCCATTAAGAATACCTTCGCATTACGAACGATAGCACGACCCAAGGCAACACGCTGTCTTTGACCGCCTGATAAAGCTTTTGGCTTACGATCCAAATAAGGTTCAATCTCTAAAATACGAGCCGCTTCATGTACGCGCTTATCAATTTCTTCCTTACTATACTTACGTAATTTCAAGCCAAAGGCCATATTCTCATATACACTCATATGAGGGTATAATGCATAAGACTGGAATACCATCGCAATATCACGATCTTTTGGTTCCACATCATTCATTCTTTTTCCATCAATATAGAAATCACCGGCACTAATCTCTTCCAAACCAGCAATCATACGAAGTGTTGTAGATTTACCACATCCACTTGGTCCTACAAACACAATAAACTCTTTATCTTTCACTTCTAAATTAAAGTCAAATACAGCCTGAACATTGTTGTCATATATTTTATCAACATGCTGCAATGATAATTCTGCCATACTTCTTCCTCCTATTTATGTTTTCGATTGTATAGAAACAATAATGTTAGTAAGCCTGTCAATCCAACGATTTCAATCATTAGATTACGAACACTTACCGTCTTCTGTGCCCAAATAATCATACCTAAGAACACAAAGAATAATACGATCATAATTATGTTCATTCCTTTATTTTCATCTCTCATATTAGACACCTTACTCTTTCATTCCACCAATACTCATGCCCTGTGTAATCTTCTTTTGAACACAAATATAAAGAACTAACGTTGGAATCATAACAATTACCAACCCAGCATACATGACACCAAAGTTTGCCTGTGACTTCGCATCCGCCATTAAGTATTTAACACCAACGGCCAACGTAGCATTTTCTTTATCCATAAAAGTAAATGCGATAATATATTCATTCCAGAAAGCCAAGAATTGAAATAGGACAACCGTAATAATACTTGGTCTTGCCATGGGAATCATAATCTTTGTCATGGTCTTAAAGTAGCCACAACCATCAATGCGAGCCGCCTCTTCATACGCCTTAGGCAACGTTTTAAAATAACCCGTCAACAAATAGATTGTGAAAGGTAAGGCTGTTGCCGCATACACGACAGAAAGCCAGAACTTATTATTTAAGAAAAAGTCAAATCCAAGCTTAATATCCGCATTAAATAACATTAAGAAAATTGGCAAAACAATATAGTTCACATTTACGAAAAGTCCAGCCATGAAAAGTCCATTAAAGAATTTCTTTCCCACAAAATCAAATCGTGCCAAAACATACGATGCAGGAAGAGCCACCACCAATAGAATGACTAATGATAGTGCTGTTACAATGATTGTATTTATTAAATAATCACCCATTCTTGCCTTCACAAAGGCATCCGCAAAGTTTGACCACAATATTTGTTTTGGAAGATCAAATGGGTTTCCACTCACCAATTCCAATTGCGATTTTAAAGATGCAAGGAATACCCATGCGATGGGTACAATAATCGAAATTGCTAATGTGATCAGTGCCACGTAAACAAAGATCTTGTATAAAGGAAAATTACGTTTCTTCATATCTCATCCTCCTAATACTGTAATATATCACGTTCAGTGACCTTATTTATGATGGCGGATAAGGCAAATGAGAATACGAAGATACATACTCCAACGGCCATACCAAATCCGTATTTACCAGCGAACGCATTGTTGTACATATAGTTCAATGCCACTTCACTTCCTAGATTTCCCTCACTTGTCAATTGAACGAACATAAATGATAAGTTGATTGTAGAAATTACGAAGAAAGTTAAAGTTGTACGAATGTTATCCCAAATCAAAGGTAAAGTAATCATAAAGAACTGTCTGACTTTACTAGCCCCCTCAAGGCTTGCTGCCTCATATAGGTTTTCTGGAATACTCGACATACTCGACATATACATAACCATATAATAACCAATGGCCTGCCATACAAGGGCACCAATTATAGAATAGTTAATAACATCTGGATTTCCCATCCATTGTTGTTGTAAAGACGAAAGTCCAATCATACCGAAGAATGTATTTAAAATACCATTCGTAGGTTGATAAATAGCTGAGAAAATACCCGCAATAACAACAATACTCAAAATATTTGGAATGTAGAAAATTACACGGAAGAAGTTTTTTCCAACAAACTCTTCACGAGTTAATAATGTCGCAAACAATACGGCCAACACCAAAGTGATGATCGTGATCAATACAACATACAAGATTGTATTTTGCATAGCCTCAATAAAACGCATGTCATTAAAAAGAACCTTAAAGTTGAAGAACCCAGCAAAAGTGGCATCACTAACGAAATTGCTCTTTTTAAAGAATGCTGTCTTAAATACATCAATCGTTGGAATCACCATAAAAATGAAAACTAGAATAACGGCTGGTGCAAGACACGCAAATACGAAACGATTTTGTGCTTTCTTTTTATTCATGAGTTTACCTCCCATCTCTTAAAAAGCGACGAGCAACAATTTGCTCATCGCTTTCAGTTTAATTATTCAGTTACAGCTTTGTTTTTAGATAATTTAACCCAAGCATCTGCTAATTTGCTTTGGTAATCATTTGCAGTTAATTCACCAGTAGCTAAAGAGTCAATTGAACCAAATACGGTTGCAGCACGGTCAAAGTCTGGTAAGTTATCTGTGTTGTAAGGAGCAAATGCACCTAATGCAGCAGAAGCAGTGTCATATACAGAGAAGAATTCTTTTGTATATCCATCTTCCATAGCTGCAATTGTGTCTGACATATTTGCACTTGGAACAATATTTCCACCTTCAGCCATGATCTTAATTCCTTCATCCGAATAGATAAACTTCAAGAATGCTTTCGCATCATCTACGTTTTTAGCTTGAGCAGGAATCCATACTTGTTCAGTCATAGAACCAACGAAACGTTCACCATCTTTTTCTAATGCAGGCAAAGGAAGTAATCCCCAGTGAAAATCTTCAGGCGTTGTATCTGCCATTTCATTCACTACCCAGTCTCCATTAGGCATGAATAATGCTTTTCCATCAATAACAGCCTGTTGGTTCATTGTGAAACCATCTTTCGCATTCGCATTTGAGACTGTATCAGAATATAAATAATCAGGACTTACTAATTTAGCTAAAATATCGATAGTTTGTTTAGCACCATCTGTATTCCAAGCATCCTTGTCATAATTTAATACATTCGTTAATAATTCTTCTCCACCAGTTTCTTTCAACAATGCATTTAATGTGTTGTCAAAATAACCATTTGTTGGATAAGTAAATAATGCGATACCATCTTTCTTAGCTTGATCACCTAAAGCCCAGAATTCTTCCCAAGTTGTTGGAAGTTCATATTTCTTTCCTTCTCCAACTAATTCAGTATTATAGAAGAATCCAGCTGGAGTTGTCTTAAGTGGCATCAAATAAGATTTTCCATCACCATAATATTGTACGATACTACTATTTGCGTAGTTTTCATCCATACCAACTTCTTCAACTACATCTGAAATATCCAATACTTCATGAGTATTTAATTGAGTTTCAGTATATCCAGAAGGCTGACCTAAGTTATAGTAAACAACATCCGAATATTCACCCTTCGCATTTTCTTTATTCAATACATCAGGCAATTCTTTTTCAAAACGCAATTGAACATCTACATCCGGATTTGCCTTTTCAAAAGCCTTAGCCAATTTTGTGAATACTTCTTCACCATTACCACCAGAGAAAGAATCAAATTTTAATACTCGCTTATCTCCAGAATCAGAATTTTCAGCTGGTTTGCTAGAACATCCTGCTAACATAGATGCTGCCATCGCAAATGATAACCCAGCAGTTATAATTTTTTTCATACTTTACCTCCTCATAAATTCGTATGAACCTCTTTTGACATGCCTAGTATAGCTTATTTGAAAGCGCTTTATCATAAAAATATAGCTCTATATTTTAGATATATTGTGATTTAGTGATTTTGACAACAAAATTGATAAACAATAGAAAACAATATATAATAATACAAAAAGAGGTGTTTTTATGAGTACACAACGCTTTCAAATTGACCAAGTTGACTTCAATAAAGCCCGACCAAAACTACTATATATAACTGAATCCAAGTTCGATCACGAATGGAATTCCACCCTACATACCCATTTATATACAGAAATATTCTATGTGACAAAAGGCCATGGACTTTTAAGTTTAGACAACAAAAACTATCCCGTAAAAGAAGACGATCTCGTTATTGTCAATCCACTTATCTCACATACCGAGCGTGGTATTGAAAATATCAACTTCGAATACATTGTTATGGGAATTGAAGGCGTCACCTTCTTTTCAAAAGAAGAGGACGAAGAAAAAGGATGTAGTATTGCCAACTATTATGAATACAAACACGAAGTATTATTCTATCTAAAAACCATTCTAATGGAAGTTAAGGCTAGAGATGCTGAATATCAATCCTTATGCCAAAACTTATTAGAAGTATTACTGATCAACCTGATGCGTAGGGCCAACATTAGTTTAAAATCTTCACCCGTTAATAAAGCCAACAAAGACTGTGTCTATATTGAAAAATATATAGATGCTCACTTTAAAGAAGATATTACACTAGACACTTTAAGTGAACTCACTTTCTTAAATAAATATCACATTGTACATGCCTTTAAACAATATAAGGGAATCTCTCCCATTAACTACATGATTCAAAAGCGTATTCAAGAAGCTAAAGTTCTACTTTCTACAACCAATCTTCAAATTTCAGAAATATCCCTCATCATAGGATTTACAAGCCAATCCTATTTTGCCCAAGCCTTCAAAAAAGCAACGGGCATTTCACCTATTCAATTTAGAAAAAATCATAGTGAACAATAGAAAAAATACAGCACGATATTTTTTAACCATGTCCTAATATTCTTCATCCGACAACGTTTTTTCACCAGGATTCATAGCGAATACACTGCCCCATTTATATCCATCCTTATATTTAGGAACTAAATGGAAATAAAGATGATGACCCGTATCGCCATAAGCCCCATAATTGACTTTATCTGGATTGAAGATTTCATGCATAGCACAAGCTCTTTATATAAACAGCCCTTTCTTCTGACGTCAACTCTGTAATTTCACTCACATGTTTCTTATGAGCCACAATCACACGACCAAGATGAGAGTGTTCCTTAAACAAATATACTTTTGAACTTTCATTTTTTTACCTACTCTTCCTAAAGGTATAATGCAACAGTTTGTAAGTACTTATATAGTAAATTTAAACTAATTATTTAAAGTATACATTCGATAACAAAGTGCTTTCTTTTCCCATAAAAACATGTTATACTGTGAGTGTGTTGATTAAGTTAAGACTCTAACCCTTTCAATTAACTTTCTCAACATTCCCATTTCTGGACCGGGCCCATTCCGGTCCTTTTATTTTGTCAAAAAAATGTTGTTTTTTCTTTGCTGATTAAAAATCCATTTCATGTTAATATATTTCATGTTGGTTATCACAATAATCAACCCTTTAGCTTTAGGGCTGGCACCATTTCACAACTTACTCAAATCCAGCTCTAATTTTTTGTAAAGAATTCTAAAATTACATTGAATCTTAATACAGGAACACACAAGTTCCTGTTTTTTGTTTTAAATTGATTTGAATACAACTTCAAGATATTATATACACAGTATTAGATTGTATTAGAGGTATATATGATAAACAAAACTTTGGACTACTATAATAAAAATGCTGAATCATTTATTCAAGGAACTGTATCAGCCAATTTAAAAGATATACAAGATAAATTTCTTAAAGAATTGTCTGGAAATAAAATATTAGATTTTGGATGTGGATCTGGAAGAGACACTAAATGTTTTATTGGTGCTGGCTATGATGTTGATGCCATTGATGGATCTTTGGAATTATGCAAGAGTGCCAGTGTATATACAGGAATTCAAGTAAAACACATGTTGTTTCAAGATTTAGATAAACAGAATTACTATGATGGAATCTGGGCATGCTCTTCCATATTGCATTTGCCAAAGTCAGAATTAAAAAACGTCTTATCAAAAATGAATAATGCTTTAAAAGATGATGGCGTCATTTACACATCCTTTAAATATGGAGATTTCGAAGGAGAAAGAAATGGAAGATTCTTCACAGATTTCACTTTAGATATTTTCAAAGACTTCATTCATGATGTAGACAACTTAATGATTAAAGAATACTGGATTACCACAGATGTAAGACCAGGAAGGGAGGAAGAAAAATGGTTGAATCTACTCCTTCAAAAGACCAATTCTTAGTTGAACACGCAGATTTTTCTTTAAGAGAGAAAATCAAATATCCAAATGGTGGAATATCCAATTTTTATGATAATGGAAAAGACATGGTTATTATTGATGAAGATATTTGTGAGCACAAGAGTAATGATCCTGTATTTTCATATATGCTGATCACAGATAAACAAAATAATTATATGCACCAATTCAAGAGAGTTTTCCGTTTCTTAGGCTACTCTCATTTAGAAGTCGATAAATATCTTTCTAGAAAAGAAATTGTACTGCCTACTAGTTATACAAGAAGTGTTGGAGACAGAAGCGAACAATCCGATGTATCTCCATTAGAACTCCATTTCGAGAAGAGTTTCTCAAATGCTTATGGCATGAATGCACTTAAATATATTTCTCGCGAATATGGTATTTGCGATGAAAATGGAAAGAATTATTTCCTTGATTATTTTGTACAAACAAAAGATGAAAAATACGCAGTGGAAGAAAACGGTGTAACGTATCATCACCCTCAAATCATAGGTGAAGAAAAATATAAAAACCAATTAACAAAACAAAATACATGTGCCTCATGGGGAATCAAATTATTCCGTTTTTCTACTGAGGATTGTGCATTTGAAAATCGCATTGAAGATGATATTAAACAATATTTTGGAAGTGATGCATCTAAATTTATTGATGATGGTTTAAAAATAGATAGAACCGTCGAATTATATGAACATCAATCCATTAGTTTACAAGAAATCCAGAAAAGAAGAGATGCTGGAATCAAAGCATTTTTGATTGTATTACCAACGGCTGCTGGTAAATCCAAAATTGTTGAGGAAGATTTACGTGAATTTTCCAAGAGTAAGAATAATTTTAAAGGATTAATATTAGTTCCCGGAATCAATATCTTGGCAGACTGGAATCAAAGAGTGCATAATTCTTTGCCTGAACTAGAAGATAAAATTGATATAAGAACCTATGCATATATGGCTAGACATTATACAGAATTATCTTCAGATTATTATAATTACATAGTTGTTGATGAAGCTCATCATGCAGTGGCTCCCATACTAAAAAGAGTTATTCAATATTATAATGCAGATTTCACCATAGGATTGACTGCAACAGATCAAAGACCGGATAAGAAAAAATTAGAGACTGTGTTTGGAAGCTATTCCACTTCTCTATCTTTAAAAGAAGCTATGGAAAAAGGAATTGTTGCCAAGGCAAATGTATATCGAATCGAAACAAACATTGATCTTTCTAAAGTTCGCTTTAATGGTAAAGATTATGTAAATGCAGATCTAGAAAAAAGAATACGAGTGACTTCTAGAAATGAATTAATTGTAGATGTACTTAAAGAATACTTTACTTCTGGAGAAGCCAGCTTACGACAAGGCGTCATCTTTTGTGTTAATGTTTCTCACGCAAACGAAATGGCTCGTCTTCTTAATAAAGCAGGAATTGTTGCGGCTAGCTATACCGGACAAACAAAAAATCCTGCATCTGTCATGGATGATTTCAAGAACAAGAAAATCCGATTCCTTTGTACTTGTAACATGATTTCTGAAGGATGGGATTATCCTGAGCTTGGTATTTTAGTTATGGCTAGACCTACTCTTTCTAAAGTTCTGTATCTACAACAAATAGGTAGGGGGCTACGAAAAACAGATACTAAGAAAAATGTAATTGTGATTGATGTTGTTGATGAATATGGAGCTATGATCAAAGCTTGTAATATGCATACTATATTTGCTAATCCATATTATGTACCATTCGGTGATATCACGATAACAAATTACACACCTGGTGAGATGTTAATTGTGGATGGAATTGAAGAACGAATTGAGCGTATTACTGAAGTGGATATCAATACATTTGAAGATAAATATGGCGATTATCTAAGTCAAGAACAACTCGCACGAGAATACTTTATCAATACCGGAACTGTAACAAGTTGGATTAAAAAAGGAAAAATAAAACCTAGTGTAGAATATAAATTTGGTAGTAAATCTTTATATTTATTTAGTCCTGATGATGTTGAAAAGTACAGAAAAGAATTGGGTATAAAAGAACACAACAATGATACAATCAAACAAGACTTCTTTGAATTCTTAGAAGAAAGAGATTATTCATTATCTTATAAAATGCCATTCTTATTAGCTTTTGTTAAAAATGTTGATTCGATCGGTGATGCTAAAATAGATGATGTATTAAATGACTATATCGCCTTCTACCAAGACAGAATTGATAGAGGACTACAAGTAGATCGTAGTACTTGTCCATACAATGAAACCACTCTACAAGATAGAAAAGCAATCTGCAGAAATATGTTAACAAATCCATTTGAGAAATTTGAACGTAAAAGATTCTTATATTATTCAAAAGACTTGAGCATTATCTCAATGAATCATGCTCTATATAGTAAGATGAATGCAGAAGATTGGGATAGAGTTAAATCACAAATGCAGAAAGATTTAGAACACTATTATTCTGATATGGATGGAATATAAGAACGGTTTGACCATAAACAGCCAAACCGTTCTTTGTAAGCGCCAAATAGGGCACATATCTTTACAAAAGAGCTGAAACTTCCTTATCCGTTACAGCTCCTGTTTGTTATGCTATAATTGTTCTGCTGAATCAAAATTGATAATGAATACTTTCCTTATACTCTTCATACAATTTTTGATTCAATGCATCGCCGCCATCTAAGTTAGCGCTATAAAAGATTGGCGGTTTTTTCATGCCTGAATCCACTAATTTTTGTGTCACAGCAGCAACAATCGAATTAAGCATCATTGCTCCAATTACAGTTGAAGTTGGAGAAACCTTTTGTTCTAAACCATCAATTTTTACGCAAGCATCACCAACATCTCCATGATTATCCAAAATAATATCAGCAAATTCATACAATTTCTTTTTTGATGGATGACGAGAAGTCACACTTTTAGAATAAGATAAATTTGTGATAGCTATTACTTTGGCGCCCATTTTTTTCGCTTCTGCTGCAATTTCAATGGCTACTGGATTTCTTCCAGAAACAGAATGAACAATTAATACATCGTCTTTTTTAAAGTTAACTTTACTTTGTGCTAGATTTGTTCCATAACCAACACATCTTTCCATTTTGCTTGTTAAAGTAATTGGAGATGTATCAAGCATAATCTCTCTACCAAAGATTGGATTAAATAACATCAAACCTCCAGCACGATAATACAATTCTTCACTCAAAATACCCGCATGACTTGCACCAAAAGTATATATAGAATGTTTATTTAAGATACATGTGGTCAGTAAGTCAACACATTCTTCCATGGACTTTGTTTCATCTTTTTCGATGACATCCATTAACTCGTGAATGCGTTCTAAATATTTGAATTCCATACTAAGCAATTAATCGAGCAATAAATCCTTCTACAATTCCCCATAAAGAGAAGTCCTGACCACCATAAACTAACATCCATTGTTGAATTGTGTTATTGAAGAAGTAAGCTCCAAATCCAACTAAGAATACCATTACGATACCACATGCAGCGGCTCCAATAATACATCCACGAACTCCACCTTTGGCATTACCAATAATAGCAGCACATCCAGTTTCAAAGAAACAAGTTGAAATCAATGGAATTACAACTGTTGGGAACATTCCACTAGTTAGTAATAAAGTAATAATTGATGTAATCATAGCAACGATAAATCCAATTAATAAAGCATTTGGTGCATAAGGGAAAATAACTGGAACATCTAATGCTGGAATAGCATTTGGAACGATCTTATCCGCAATACCTTTAAATGCAGGAACGATTTCAGCAATCATCATACGAACACCTTGAAGCATTACAGTAATACCAACACCAAAGTAAATAGCGTGTGTAAAGATATATGTGAAAATACCAGTAGTTCCACCTGCATATCCCCAAATAGTTCCAGGATCTTTTCCGTTAGCTACTAAGATAAAATATAAAACAATGTAAGTAATCGCAATAGTAATTGATCCAGTAATTGAGATTTCTCTTAAAAATCCTAATGATTTAGGTACGTTTAAGTCTTCTGTAGAATGTTCTTTATTTCCAAATAAAGTTGCTAATCCTGCAGATAACAATGATAAACATGTTGTTGGGTGTCCAATTGTGAATGAATCATCACCAGTAACAGATTTTACCAATGGTTTCATCAAATTTGGAGAAACAATCATATATACTGCAGTAAATACAGCAGCTAATCCAATTAATTTACCACCAGTTAATCCAGCATCTACACCTGCAGCAATAAATACAAATGGGAACCAATATAACATATGTCCAGTTAAGAAAATAGATTTCCATTTTGTGAAACGAGCCACTAATACGTTAACAGCAAACGCAATGATCATTACAATACCAATCTGTGTTCCAAATTCAGCTCCAATATCCACTGTTTTACTTGCAACTGCACTTGGTGTTACTGCATTAAAAGCAGCCGAAATTCCATCAATAGAATTACCAGTAATTAAACCAGTACCACAAGATAGAATATAGAAACCGATTGCCGTAGTTAATGTTCCACGTACAATTTCAGAAAATGATTTTTTCTGAAGAATCAAACCAATACAAGCAATCAAGGCAAGGAATATAGCGCCTTGATTGAAGATTTCATTAATAATAAAATTTAATACTCCCATACATACTCTCCTTATTTACAATTTTCTTCTAAGTAAGCTAAAGTTTTTTCTTCTACTTCTTTTTTGTTCATGAAATTTTTAATAGCCACAACAGGAACCTGTGCACGATCTTTGATTCGATCAGCCAATTCCTCAGAAATAAAAATTACATCACACTGGTTTGCACAACATGAACCAACATCTCCACAAAATGCTTCAATTTCATAATTATGTTCTTTTGCGATTTTTTCTACATTCATACGAAGCATCAAGCTAGAGCCGCATCCAAATCCACAAACAGTTTGAATCTTTGGTACTTTCATTCTTTCTCACTCCTTTCTCTATTTATCCTGAAACAAAGAATATAGTTCTTCTTCGCTTGTGCAGGCAACCATCTTTGCCACTATCTCTTCATCCATTAGTGTAGTGGCAACACTTTGTAACATTTCTATATGACTTGTTTTATCTGTACAAGCCAAACACATTACAATTCTTACGGGATCGTTATCACAATGAAATTCAATATCATTTTTAAACGTTGCGATTGAAATATCTGATTTTTTTACATACTCACACGGAGCAGCATGAGCCAACGCAAATTGAGGCATAATCACTATATATGGTCCTAATGTTTCTACACTACTTATCATATTTTCAACATAAGGTTCTTCAATTGAACCACATTTAACTAAAGGCACACTAGCTATACGAATTGCTTCTTTCCAATCCTTTGCTCCTAAACCAATTTGAATATTTTGTAATTTTATTCCTGTACTCATATCTATTTTCTCCTCAATCATGTAAGCTCAAAATTGACTCTATATTCTTACTATTTTTTAATAGCTCTATGTTTTCTGGTATATCCAATATATTGGCAATATTTAACAATTGTGATTCTTCCTTATCACAAATTCCTAAAACAACAATCGCAATAACTGGCTTTGTATTAAATGACCCAAAAGGTATTTCATTTTCCAAAAGCAATAATGATACACAATTTTTATTCACTCCATCATCTTTGCCAGCATGCACATAAGCAACTTTAGGAGTAATAACCATATAAGTTCCAAATTCATTTACTGCCTGGATCATCGTATTTACATACTTACTTTCAATATCTCCTTTAGCAACTAAAGGTGCTGCTGCTTTTCGTATTGCATCTTCCCAAGATATTTTTCCTTTCGAAATTGAAACATCATTTTTCGAAATATACTCACCTAAACAATGATAATCATGTTCTACAACTTTATTCTCATTCTTATTAAAGAACAAAGAACACATTTTCATAAATGATTCCTGAAACAATGTATTTCTTATCATTTCAATATCATTCTGTTTTAATAATGGATTGATATAAATCACATTCGTTGATTTCACGCTCATATGATTAGTTGATATGATCAAATCCACCTCATGACTCTCTAAATATTTCTCCGCCTCTTCAATCGAATAAGGTCCTACAATAAAACAATCTCCAAAGATTTGATACATACGAGATTTTAAAATAGAGCTTGTTGCCAACCCAAAAGTACAAACAATCATAATAACTACTTTTAAATCTTCTTGTACTCCTGTTTCAAAAATAGAAGCAAGATATAATGCAATATACGATATTTCACTTTGATCAAAATTTAAATTGTATTTAGTTTCATACACATTCAATTCTTTTTTTGTGAATTCATACATAACACCAATTGCAAAACGCACCTGCTCATCCAATTCATTACGAATATGAATGTTATTCCTACATCGATAAATTGCTGCTCGAACATGTACTGTTAAACTGCGTATGATATCTTTCATATCTTCAGAATCAAAGTAATGTATCTTCTTTAAAGATGAAATCAAATGTTCACTTATTTCATTTGCCTCATCTTCAACCTTTGAATCCAAAGTTAAAGACCCCTCCACTCGTTCACCTAATAAGAACGAACTAATATATTCTTGATCATTACTATCCGAAATTTTCGTAGACAAGATAGAATTGATTCTTTCCATGTCTGAACTTTGAATTGTCGAATTTTTTGTTTTCATTAACCCCAATCGATTCAACAAAAAGCTTAAAACAATGGAAATTCGATCTCTATCTACATATCTAAATCGAAATTCATTTTCAATTACTGTTATCAGCTCAAATGAAACATCTAGATTTCTTTGAATACCATCATTATTTATGCATAGTTCATAAACAATTTTCGAATGATCATTTGTAAACAACAAATCAATAAACAAACGCCGAATATCAGTCTCATCTCCTTCAAGGCTTGTACCAACACCCTGATTTTTTATTAATGAAAGATGATATCCATCAAGAAATTTTTCAATAGTATTTAAATCATTAATTACTGTTTGTTTACTTACACCACAACTAGAAGCAAGAGTCATAAATGTATTCACATCATTCAATAACAATGATGTAACATAAATAACAATTCGCTCATTCTTAGAATAAGAACAGCTTAAATCATCAAACAATACTTCTTGTTTATTCTCTATCCATACACCCTTACCAGGCTTTCGAACCAAAGAGATTCCTTGTTCTTTTAAGTAAGCAGAAATTACTTCTAAGTCTTTACGCACCGTACGATTGCTCACTTCAAAATTAGACGCAATCACATCATTAGTCACGTACGAATCGCGGCTTAATAAATATTCAATAATGTTTCTCTGTCTTAAAGTTAATGCAATCATATTTCTTACCTCATCTATAATTTAATCATTTTAAAATTTTACCTCAATACAAAATATAAACCAGCAATGTGGCACTTTTTTTAACAATTAATTTAAAATGATTGCGGTTTCACAACAATTTTATTAACACACAAACTGCATCATTGAACAAATTTTAAAGTGGCAAGTTTAAGTTTCGCTGCATTCTACATTCCCTACTACACCACACTATTTCCAAAAAATTACACAAGCGTAAATTGTTATAAAACTGTAATTAAAAAAAGGAACCCATATTTGAGTTCCTAAGTAAAACAAGATTTTAAACTAATCTTGTTACGATTTGTGTTAAAAATGCAAGAAGGACTCCACAAGACGCATAGATTCTTGTTTGAGGTAAATCCTTTTTCAATGCATAGCCAAGAATAAAGAATCCTGCAACCGGCATACAATAAGAAAATACAAATGCCAAAGCATTTAAGATATAACTCTTTAGAAAATTCAATTTGTGACTCATAGTTTCATAGCCTTTTCTTTATTTAATAAAAATGGTCTTAAGTATGCGACTGTTGAACACATTGGCAAAACATCATCATTTAATGAAATATTCAATTCATTAATTATATATTTTCTTCTCTTTTGAATTCGATTCCACAATTCCGGTTCTTCTTGTGCAATCTGTTTTCGTAGATTTTCATCCGCTAATAAAACTGTACTTTCTGCACTTGTACCCGCATAGCCTGATTTTGATGGAATAATATCAATTTGATACAACATGCCACTTTGTACTAATTCTTTACTATTCTCATAAATATTTGATGACATCCACTCTTCATCAGCTGTTAAATGCCCAGGACACAAGCTCCAATTGTATTCAGTCTTTGGCATTGTTTCTTCAATTAAATCATAAACTTCGCCACCAAGCATTCCACAATGAACTTTTTCTAGCCATACTGCTACGGATGAGAAATATGGTTTTACTAATACATCTAAATAATCTTGAACAGCTTCATCCAATTCATTACTGTCATGAACTGCATAACCAGCTCTAGATGAGAATCCACCTTTATATCCAATCGATAAACTGATTGGATCTTTTAATTTCACTGTGTTCGTTGTTGGATAAATATTTGCCTTGATAAATCTAGGTCCAGATGCCGCAATTGTAACTACACTATTTCTTTGTCCATATGCATTTAAGATGTTTCCCAATTCCATTTCAGAAACACCTACATCCAAGTGATTCATTGCCTTCAAAATACAGTCACTCGCAAGGGCAGCTCCAAATTCATAGTGAACAATTTCATTTACATTGTTTGTGCAACGAGCACCATCTTCTCCAATAAATAATCTTGTTGCATTAAATACATTACTTCCAACAAGTTCTTTAATTGTATCTACAACATAATATGGAACATCGAATAATTGAGCATTATCCTCATACTTACTAGTGAAGTTTTTCCATCCAACAATGCCTACCTTATCGCCGCTTTTAAATTCACAACGTTTTAAGATATCTTTGATTCCTTCTTTAACATCCATAGGTTGATTAGGTAATGAAAAGTGTGGGCAGTGAATAGATGTATTCTTAATTCTCGCTTTTGAAGCTTTATTTAAATTTTCATTTCCTAGAACCATATAATGATTTCCATTTGAATTCAAAACTAATAATGCTTCTTCAAATCTAGGTAAGAATCCTGTCAAGTACTCAAAGTTATTACCGTGTTCTAAATCTGCATAAATCACTAATGAATCAAAGTTTTCACGATTCATTCTATCTAGCACTTTATTTAATCGTTCCTGCATTGTTTCATCAGTTAACTGCACTGGAACATTTGTGCAATCGCACTCAGGTAATTTTACATTTTCATATTTTACTTCCATAAATCTAATCTCCTTAACTAAACAAATATCTATAAGAATACACTTATAGATATTTTGCTATTATTTATACGTACCAGCTGCTTGTTTTAAAGCGTGTGTTGCTTCTTCTACTTTTGGACCATATACAACCTGAATATTATTTTCATTAATTCGAATAATTCCTAATGATCCAGTTGTTTTTAATGCAGCTTCATCAACTACTGAAGTATCATTTAAAATTAGTCTTAATCTTGAAATACAGTTATCAATGTCACGAATGTTTTCTTTACCACCAATAGCTTTTAAAATTGTTGTTCCCAATTCACTAGCTTCAACTTGTACCACATCATCACTACTATCTTCTACATCACGTCCAGGAGTTTTTAAGTTCTTCTTTTCGATTACATATTTGAATACAAAGAAGTAAGCGAAGAAGTAAACAATTCCTAGGATTACACAGAAGTACCATTTTGTATATGTACCTTGTAGGATACCGAAGATAAACAAGTCTACGAAACCACCACCAGCGTTACCAACACCGACTTGTAATAAAGACATAATCAAGAAAGACATACCAGCCATAAATGCGTGGAATACCCATAAGATTGGTGAAATAAAGATGAATGAGAATTCGATTGGTTCAGTGATTCCAGTTGCAAAAGAAGTTAATGCAGAAGCTAATAACATACCTCTAACTTTAGGTTGTTCTTTTGCGTAAGCTGTCTTATACATTGCGTAACAAGCACCTGGTAAACCAAACATCATGAATGGATGAGTTCCTTGAGTTAAGAAACGAGTTGCTTGATGGAAAACGTTCATATCCATATTTTTTGCAACTAATTCTGCTTGGAAAATATTTAATGCACCAGATACTACTGTACCATCGATCATTGCAGTCCCACCGACTGGAGTGAAACGAATCAATTGGTTCAATACATGGTGTAATCCAGTAGGGATCAATAAACGTTCTGCAAATCCATACAAGAATAATCCAAATGGACCAGATTTACTAATAACAGTTCCCAAGCCATCAATAAGCATACTGAAGAATGGCCATACAAAGTATGAAACAATTGCTACAAATGGTACTGTTAAGATAATCATAATTGGCACGAAACGGTTACCAGCAAAGAAACTAAATGCTACAGGTAATTTTTGTGTGTGGAATTTATTATGAATAAATGCTGTCCATAAACCAGTAACGATACCTCCAAAGATACCCATACGATAAGTGAAAATTCCTAATTGTGTGTCATAAGCTGCATTAATTTGATAAGCCTCTAATGTAGTTGATCCATGACTTGTTAAATAATCAATAGCTGTATTTTCAGCTGTAATTCCATTTAATCCTAACATGTAGTTAAGCATTACGTGGAATAAAACGAAACAGATAACAACTGCAAATCCTGCAATTTCCTTATCTTCTTTTACCATACCAGTGGCAACAGAAATCGCAAATAAAATTGGTAATAATCCAAATACCTTTCCAACTAATGCAGATACTGCACCAACAACAACTTGAACACCTGCTGCACTCGCAAATGCTTCTCCAACTAAACTAGCATTGGTTAAAATAGTAGTGATACCTAATAACAAACCAGCTGCTACAATTATAGATAACGGTCCCATCATGGACTTACCTAGTTTTTGTATAAAAGTTCTCATGTAATCTTCTCTCCTTTACAATTCCAAAATGTGTAATAATCACTTGCAAGCTCTTACATTTCATATGCTACATTAAAATAAATTTCAATTCAATAAATCAAAGGTCTTTAAAATTGTTTATCAAAGTCTGTTTTTCTATCCATTTCTTGAATAATCATCCAACGACATAAAACCTATGTAGCGAGCATATTTCAAAATACGGAGCTTGTACCCTCACAAAATTTGTTATTGGACTTCTTTACTCTTCACACGCTAGCAATGTTAAGTTGTCCAACCAAAAATAATGCAATCGCCTCCTTCTACAAAAAGGAAAAGACACCTACAGCTCATAAAAGAATGAACTATAGGCGTCTTTGCTTTTGTATGGTTATTTTATAATCAAAATAATAATGCGTCAATAATTCGCTCATCCAAAATTTGAATAATAATCCAGACAATCAAGAAAAAATAGTCGGAATATACCGACTATTCAATAGGAATAAATTTGTTTTCTTCAATTTTCTTTGGTGCTTCTTTAGGAACTGTGACAATCAATTCTCCATTATTGAAAGAGGCTTTTACATCTTCTGTATGAATATCTTCTCCAACATAGAATGAACGATAATAAGATCCGCTAACACGTTCTTTACGAATAATACGACCTTCTTTATCTTTATCTTCTTTGTCTGTGTTGTGAGAAGCTGTTACATTTAAATATCCATCCTTCAATTCCATCTGGATATCTTCTTTCTTAACTCCTGGCATTTCAATGGATAATTCATAATTTCCATCTTTTTCTACAATGTCTGTCTTCATAACTGAAGAAGTTCCTTGTGCATCTGTTGTAAAGAAATCATCAAATAAATTGTCAAATACTGGATAGTAACGCATATCTAACACCTCCTGTGTACTGTTCATTTCTTAAGACATCTATAGTATAGTTCATTTGTTAGCAGAGTCAAGTTGAGAGTGCTATTCATTTAATAATATGAACAATTTCCCTTTTCTGTTTATTTGGCCAAAATGAATAAAAGAATGAATATTCACAAACTGAATGAAATTTTTAATGCATCCATACTATAATTTTTAAAAATGGAGGAATTAATATGTTTGGTTTTTTAAAGAAAAAAGAAGTATTCTTATGTCCTGTGGATGGTGAAATTTTACCAATTAGCGAAGTAAATGATCCTGTGTTTTCACAAGAAATGATGGGACCCGGATTTGCGGTGGCACCAACTTCATCTGTTGTTGTTGCACCCATGGATGGAGATGTTGTAACTGTATTCCCTACTTCCCATGCCTTTGGTATCAAATCAAAGAATGGTATTGAAATGATTATTCATATTGGTATTGATACGGTTGAATTGAATGGAAAAGGCTTTAAACCTTTAGTAAAGCAGGGCGATGTTGTAAAAGCGGGAGATTCTTTAGTTGAAGTTGATTTTGATGTATTGAAAAATGAAGGTAAAGATCCTACTTGTATGATCATATTCCCTAATAAAGAGAAGTTTTCAATTGTAAAGCCTCATAGCCATGTAACAACTGGCCAAGACAACATCATTGAATTTAATAAATAGTTTTTAAATTTTTATTCAGAATTTGAATATACAACCATAATGATTCAGATGCATTGTTGCATTAAATTAACAATGCTATGATTTGGTTGCTTAAAAGGAGTACAAGATATGAAAGTAGATGTAAGTAGAATTCAAAAAGATATTGAAACTTTGGCCACATTTAACGAAACTCCTGGTTGTGGTGTAACAAGATCTTCCTATACCAAAGAAGATAAAATGGCTAAGGAATATTTAATATCTGAAATGCAAAAAATTGGATTGACCATTTATGAAGATGGCATGTCAACATTATTTGGTCGTCGCGAAGGAAAATTAAAAGATGCTCCATGCGTTATGTTAGGCTCTCACTATGATACAGTTTATCATGCAGGCGCATTCGATGGAGTTGCCGGATCCGTTTCGGCATTAGAAGTTATGCGTGTATTACACGAAAATAATTTTGAAAATGATTATCCTCTTGAATTAATTTTAATGAATGCCGAAGAAGGTTTTACTTTTGGACCAAGTACCGGTGTTACAAACTCAAGAGCCATGATGGGTACACTTACTTATCATGAACTAGAAACTCGTACAAATCGTTTTGGACAAACTAAATTAGAGGCTTTGAGAGCCTATGGTGTTGAACCAGATTTAGAAAAGGCAAAAAGAGATCCAAAAACAATTAAAAACTTCTTAGAATTACACGTTGAACAAGGTCCTGTTTTGGATCGTGAAAATATTGAAGTTGGATTAATTAAATATCTTGCTGGTATTGGAAGATATACAATCAAATTCCATGGAAAAACTGCAGATTCAACAGAATTAATGAGTAAAAGAAAAGATGCTCTAGTAGGAGCTGCTTATTTCATTGAAAAATTCAATGCGGTAATGCGTACATTCGGTGATGATGCTACAGGAATGGTTGGACAATTGAATATTGTTCCTAACTCAAATCAGTTCGTACCAGAATATGTTGAGGGTAAAATTGAAATTCGTACTTTCACGAAAGAAGTAGTTGATAATAATGATTTCAATACAATTATTACAGATTTATTAAATGAAGTAACTGAAAAATATGGTATTCAAACCGAGTTAGAAGAAATTCGAAGAGTCAATTATCCAAACCCAACAGGTCCTAGTATTATGAATTATGAGAATGTTGAAAAAATGGAAAAAATTTGTGATGAACTAGGCTATAGTCATAAACAAATGAACCAAGGAACTGGACACGATTCAATGATCATGGCTGACTTTGTTGATACAAACATGATTTATGTACCAAGTCGAAACGGTGGAGTATCTCACTGTCCAGAAGAATGGACAGAATATACAGACATCGAAAAAGGTGCTAACGTATTACTTGAATTAGTTAAAGATTTATCTACAAAATAAATAAACAAATGAGCAATTTAGAGAAAATTTCTTTAAATTGCTTTTTTTATGTAAATGAAAAGAAGAATGTTTTCTACACATTCTTCTTATAGTTAATATAACCCTCATATAATAGTGTAAATAAAAGCATCAAAGTACAGAATGAAGAATTGTTTAATCTTGTTTCATCGTTGATATTTGATACTTGATAATACAAAGAGTATTCTGCTAAGTGAGACAATTCATTCTGAGAAAATAAAGTCAGCGATATAATTGGCGTTCCTTGAAGCTGTATGGATTGTATATCCGTTTTCAATTTTGAAACATTGCCCGATAAAGAAACCATAAACAACAAATCATTTGGTTTTAATGTTTTTGAAATCAAATTCAGCTCAATCTGTCCAGGAATAATAATCAAATGAATACCCACATTAATTAAGCATCGAGAAAATTCTTTTAACATTAAAGACTGTCCATAACCCGTAGCATACGCATAGATTCGATTTGAAGTTGCCATTAATTTATATATATCTTCAATAAATTTATTCTGCTCAAATAGACGAATCGTAGATGTTACATCCTCTAATACAACAGAAGAACCAATTTTATTCGTATTGATAACACTTGCACGATCCTTTCGATCTAATTCATTTCTTAAGAAATATCGAAATTCACTATAGCCTTTAAATCCTAGCTTTTGAACAATTCGAATTACGCTTGACGAACTCGCATTCGCCAACTGTGCAATTTCAGATACAGTTTTATCCTGGCATAGCTCCATATTCTGGAAAATAAAATTTAATATATATAAATCATTCTCATTTAACTGAGCATGATATTCATTTACTAATTCTTCAAGTGTCATAACTATCTACGTCCTTTACTCTTATATATTTTATGTCATCTTTTTGAAAAAAGAAACCTTAAAATGCATAGCCAAACAAATGACTATGCATTCCTTAATTCATCAACGAGCCATTACACTAATAATACGAACACCCGCATCACATGCGATAATAGCAACCGATTTAGCTTTCTTAAGCTTAAATATATACTTTTGAGGATTTTGACTTAATTCATGAATTCCTCGTAAAGTAAAACTCTTGACTACTATAACCTTATTCATAATATTTTCCTCCTTGTTATAATGAAACATGCTGTGTACTATGCATGTTGAATAGACTGTTCATAAACACTCTTACTCGAGTAAACAAACCATCTTCAATTGGCTTTGGTTGATCATAGCCTTTGATTTTCAAGTATGCATCCACAAAAGCTTCTTTAAACTCTTGTATATCCATATCAAATGGATAATACTCATTTAAATCTTTGCTTTGAATAAAATCAGCAATCTGTTGTAAATGCTTAGTGAACTGAATCACTCCAGTACCATAAAAATCATCAATCAAATGAGGTAGTCTAGATAAGAAACAAACTCTAAATCCACGATAATCTTTTTGAACTTGAATACGATTGTTTGTGAATACAACAACCTTTTCAATTTTCATATTCTCAAAACCAGCATCCTTTTGAAGTTGTTTGATTACTTCTGCTCTAAAATCCATCTTTGCACCTAAGTGACTATCAAAATTTTCATATCTACCAATCTTGTACATATCACCTACTTCATCAATGTAAATATCTCTTTTAGAATTCTTGACTTCAACAATCGTTGCCACACCCTGTTTCAATACCAGAAAATCAATTTCTGTATTGTGAACACCATCTGACAATTGAAGATTTCTTAGAACAACATGATTGGATTTCATATAATCCAAATATTGTTCAACCCTATCTTCACCAGTAATCCCCGACTGTTGAGTACGAACATGATTTGAAAATATAGAAGCCAATCTAGATAATCTTTTCAGTTCCTGATCTGCTACATTTCCAGCTGCATTATTCATCTCATGCAAATGCTTCATAATATATGACATATGAACATATTCAGCAGGAATATCCAAACCATCTTCAAACACAATCTGAGCCATCTCTTTTTCTAACTGATCCATCTCAGGAAGAAGTTCTCCCCTAGAATAAACATCCTTACTTAAACCTTTCAAACTACTTAATAAACTCTCTCTTATCATCATTTTCTTTTCCTCCTATTTATTAGTATTACTCTGCTTTTTAAACTCTGATACATTCTTCACATGCATCTCATCTGCTAACTTTCGATTTCTTTCAATCTTCTCTATCAAACGAATCATTCTTAATCGATTATCAACACTCATCATAAGTAACACCAATCTTTCTATTTCTTACTTGCTTCTTGATATCTTTAAGCATCTATATCATAATTTTGTTAGAGCATTTTCTACAGACAAAAGAATGCGTAAAAAAAGATACTTTTTCGCACTTTTTGCGAAAACAAGAAATAAGGGCATAATAATGAGTGAACAAACAAAAAAAGGAGTTTCAAACTCCCTATGAAGAATATAGAGTAAAGGCTGGATATACCAGAGAAAGTGCCAGTGAAGAACTAAATGGTATTTCACCAGACAAAATATATAGAATTGAAAAAGGCAAACAAACTGCTGAACCAGACATTGTTCTACAACTAGCCGATTTATATCATGCTCCAGAACTATGTAACTATCACTGTACACACAAATGTGAAATTGGACAAAAATACATTCCACAAGTAGACGTACAAGATCTTCCAAATGATGCTAGTATATTTATAGGACAGGTAAAACATCTCGAATTTGATTTGATAAGGAACCAATCACATTAAAAATAGAATGAGATATTGAACATGACTGTCCTGGATATTGTAGATTCTTGTGCATA
>NZ_VUMR01000026.1 GCF_009696075.1 Holdemanella porci
TTTCTTCTTTCTCCTTAGAAAGGAGGTGATCCATCCCCACGTTCCCGTAGGGATACCTTGTTACGACTTAACCCCAGTCATCGGTCCTGCCTTCGACGGCTCACTCCCAATTGGGTTATGCCACCGGCTTCGGGCATTACCAACTCCCATGGTTTGACGGGCGGTGTGTACAAGGCCCGAGAACGTATTCACCGCGACATGCTGATTCGCGATTACTAGCGATTCCAGCTTCATGAAGTCGGGTTGCAGACTTCAATCCGAACTGAGACGCCCTTTATGAGATTCGCTTGCCTTCACAGGTTCGCTGCTCTTTGTAGACGCCATTGTAGTACGTGTGTAGCCCAGGCCATAAGGGGCATGATGATTTGACGTCATCCCCACCTTCCTCCGGTTTATCACCGGCAGTCTGATATGAGTCCTCAACTCAATGTTAGTAACATATCACAAGGGTTGCGCTCGTTGCGGGACTTAACCCAACATCTCACGACACGAGCTGACGACAACCATGCACCACCTGTCTCCTTGATAGCCTCGGATATATCTCTATACCTCTGCAAGGGATGTCAAGGCCTGGTAAGGTTCTTCGCGTTGCTTCGAATTAAACCACATACTCCACCGCTTGTGCGGGCCCCCGTCAATTCCTTTGAGTTTCACACTTGCGTGCATACTCCCCAGGCGGAGAACTTACTGCGTTAACTGCGGCACTGAGTTATTCCCCCAACACCTAGTTCTCATCGTTTACGGCGTGGACTACTAGGGTATCTAATCCTATTTGCTCCCCACGCTTTCGTGCTTCAGTGTCAGAATCCAGACCAGACGGCCGCCTTCGCCACCGGTGTTCTTCCATATATCTACGCATTTTACCGCTACACATGGAGTTCCGCCGTCCTCTTCTGTTCTCTAGCTGATCAGTTTCCAGAGCCAGTACGGGTTGAGCCCATACCTTTTACTCCAGACTTGATCTGCCACCTACGCACCCTTTACGCCCAATCATTCCGGATAACGCTCGCCACCTACGTATTACCGCGGCTGCTGGCACGTAGTTAGCCGTGACTTTCTGGTAAGATACCATCACTCACTCATCATTCCCTATGAGTGCCGTTTTTCTCTTACAACAGAGCTTTACGATCCGAAGACCTTCCTCACTCACGCGGCATTGCTCGTTCAGGGTTCCCCCCATTGACGAAAATTCCCTACTGCTGCCTCCCGTAGGAGTTTGGGCCGTGTCTCAGTCCCAATGTGGCCGTCCGCCCTCTCAGGCCGGCTATGCATCGTCGCCTTGGTGGGCCGTTACCTCACCAACCAGCTAATGCACCGCAGGTCCATCCATGTTCATGGCCAAGGCCACTTTAATAGCAGTCAAATGCTTGTCTGCTACCTATCCGGTTTTAGCATCCGTTTCCAGAAGTTATCCCGGGCACATGGGCAGGTTACCTACGTGTTACTCACCCGTTCGCCACTAGATTCAGGAAAGCAAGCTTTCCTTCCTCTCGTTCGACTTGCATGTATTAGGCATGCCGCCAGCGTTCATCCTGAGCCAGGATCAAACTCTCCATTTGATTTAGCTCCCAGATGTCTCTGACATCTTTATTTCAATTCTTTGTTTGTTTCGAAATTGACGTTTTAGTTTGTATTTCTATTTCCTGTTCAGTTTTCAAAGATCATCTGCACCTCAGCAGTGCTCATCTATATTACCAAATCATTTCCATCTTGTAAACCCCTTTTTTAAAAAAATTAAAAAAAAAAGAAAAGAAGATTCATTCAGCCCCGTCAAGCCTACTAAAATCTTCTCTCCGTCAAAATTTGTTTTTGACACTAAAAATGATTCGCGCTATCAATTTTACTGTCTGTTATTCTTGCAGAAGTATTAGTATCAATCCCAAATTCCCCAAGCCTTTAAAAAAAGCTTTATTTACATTTATATAGTACTTAAAAAAAAGCTTTTTTTCAATGACAAAAGTCACTAATTTTATACATTTTTTGGTAAAATAAGTACGGTGATAATAATGAATGAAATTTTAATTGAGCAATGCAGTTATTTAATCGATGATACACTGCCAAACATCACAAATATTTCAAATTTAATAGCTCTACTCTATCATGAAATGGAAAACATCAATTGGCTAGGCTTCTACATTTGTGATGAAACAAACAACGAATGTATTCTAGGACCTTTCCAAGGAAAAGTCGCCTGTACACGCATACCATATGGAAAAGGTGTTGTAGGTACTTGTGCTAAAACACAAGAAACACAAAGAATTGAAGATGTACATAAATTTCCAGGTCACATTGCCTGTGATTGTGCTTCCAATTCAGAAATCTGTATTCCTATAAAAAAAGATGACAAACTCGTTGCCATCTTAGATATTGATTCTTTTGAATTTAATAACTTCTCAAAAGAAGACCAAGCCACCTTAGAAAAGATTTGCGAATTCTTTATTCCCCTTTTCTAAGTACGAAGATAGCATCTAGACTCGAATCACTTTGTAGAACCGTCAAACCATCCAGTAAATCTCTAGATAAGTCATCATCTACAATTTGAACAAGGAATGACTTTGTCAACTGACGCTTCGAATGAAGAAAAGCTCTTTGTACAACAGTCTTACCCAGTTGATACTCATTTGAAAGTGCCCGCACCATTAAACTCTTTTCTGGTGATACACCAATTAGAAGGTTGCAGGCCTTTTTTTCATGTAAGAAAGAAAGACTTCCCTTAAAACTTAGAGCATCATTGACATCCACCTTTAAAAGGTTTTCATCAAAACATCCCCAATACGCAAAACTATATACAGGATGATTTGAACGATATACATCTTTATAGTGCAAAAACAAATTTGTGCACTCTTGATAGATTTCACTAGGCGTGTACATCACATGGTAGCCAGGCAAGTTTTCACGCACTTCTTTCCACTTTTCAAAAGGATATATCATATCCGTACAAGCAGGATCCAAACAAGAATACGAAAAACAAGGCATGCACAATAAACCTGTATCTCCAATTAATTCTTGCAGTGTCTCTATCAACATTTGATAGTTACCCACCAAACCACTATAACGAGATAAATCTGCTTCTAATAAAATTTTACTTCCCTTTTCAATGCCCAAGTCGATAAATATTTGCTTAAAATCTTCTTTTGTATAAATTTCCATGCCAATATTCTAACTTTTATTTATAACTCTGGCAAGTTTTTACCGCCTTTTTCCAGTTTGAATACAAGCTATCCATTTCTTCTTTGCTCTTTTCTGGCACAAACTCTTTTTGAAGATCTACCCCAAGCTCATCTTGTGTCCAATACCCACAAGAAAGTCCTGCCAAATAAGCTGCACCTAAAGCCGTTAACTCATTGGTCTTAAAACGTTGAACAGGCATTTGAAGTAGATCACTCTGGAACTGCAACAAGAAATTATTGGCAGCAGCTCCACCATCCACCTTCATCGATGAAATCTCAATTTGACTGTCTTGCTTCATTGCCTCTAATACATCTTTTGACTGATAGGCCATAGATTCCAAGGCTGCGCGAACAATATGATTTTTATTGGCTCCAAAAGTTAAACCAACAATAGTTGCCTGACAAGCATCATCCCAATATGGAGCCCCCAACCCCACAAAGGCCGGTACAATATAGACACCATTTGTATTTTCAACACTTTCTGCTATGCCCTGCGTATCTTTCGTATTTTCAAATAACTGCAACTGATCACGAAGCCACTTCATTAAACTACCTGAAACAAAAATACTTCCTTCTAATGCATAATTGACTTGATTACCAATTTGCCAAGCGACCGTCGACAATAAACCATTCTTTGATTCGACAATTTTATCTCCTGTATTCATCAACATGAAACCACCTGTTCCATATGTATTCTTAATGCCGCCTGCACTAAAGCAGCCTTGACCAAATAAAGCCGCCTGCTGATCGCCTACAACGGAACAAATCGGAACTTCTTGACCAAAAAAATGATACGAAGCTGTCTTACAATATGCATAGGATGTCGGTTTGACTTCCGGTAAGATTTGTCTAGGAATATCAAACATTTCTAATAATTCTTCATCCCAAGATAATGTATGAATATTAAACAATAGAGTACGACTCGCATTCGATACATCCGTAATATGTGTTAAAGAACCCGATAACTTCCATACGATCCAGCTATCCATCGTTCCAAATAGCACTTCGCCTTTTTTTGCCTTTTCATAGACATTTGGATTTTGATCAAAAATAAAACGAATCTTACTCGCTGAAAAATAAGGATCAATACGAAGGCCTGTTTTTGCCTTCACAACATCTTCATACCCTTTTTCCTTCCAACTATCGCAAATACTCTTTGTCTGTTTAGATTGCCATACAATGGCAGGACTTACAGGAAGCCCTGTTGATGCATCCCATAAAACACTTGTTTCACGCTGATTACTTATTCCAATGGCAGCCACTTGTTCTGGACGGATCTTACTTTTTAAGATGACCTCGCTCATCACGGCCAAACACGCCAACCAAATCTCATTGGCATCTTGTTCTACCCAACCTGGATGTGGGTAGGATATTGTCGTTTCTTTTTGAGCAATCTCAACCACGTTGGCTGCCTTATCAAATAAAACAGCACGCGTACTTGTTGTTCCGTGGTCGATTGCTAAAATATATTTTTGCATAGAAAAAAATCTCCTTATATGTCTTATTCTAGCCTTTTTGTAAGCGCCTTACAAGATTTTGTAGACAAAAGAAAAGAGACGTCAAAAACATCTCTTAACTACGAAGCGTTGCGTTGCAATCTTTTTGAATATGTTCAAGGATAGCTTCAAACACTTGGTTGATTTCATCATCTTTTAATGTATGAGAATCCGACTGGAATGTGATCGATAACGCAACTGATTTTTCATCTTTACTTACGTGTTCACCTTCATAAACATCAAATACTTCTACGTCACGAATGATCATTTCTTTATTTAAACGACCCTGTTTATTGATTGTGTCCACTACCTTTTGTACCGGCATTGTACGATCTAAAACGAATGCCAAGTCACGAGATACACTTGGATATTTTGAAACCGGAGTGAATTTGATTTTTGATTTTTTCACATTGATCAACGCATCAAAATCAAGTTCAGCCATCACAATATTCTTACCATATTGAGGATGAATATCACCTAATAATCCAATACAATCTTTTCCTAACATGATCTTAGCACTACGATATGGATGGAAGTGTGTTGTATCCATATCATTTTCTACAAATGAAATTCTTTGAGCTGCAATACCAATTTGTTCAAAGAAAGCTTCTACTAAACCTTTTAATGTATAGAAATCACTTGGTGTTACATCACTTGTCCAACGAGTTTGTTGTAAATTTCCACTCATGGCAATAGCTAAATGCATTTTAGCACCACTTACACCAGCTACATCACTCAATTCAAAGACATTGATATCTTTGATATTACGAGCACGGTTATAAGAAACAACATCTAATAAGCTTGGCAAAATACTTGTACGAATATAGCGACGCTCTTCACTCATAGGACTAGCTAGTTCGATTGCTTCATCATTATTAAAAATCGCATTGTCTTTCTTTTCTGTACTAACCAAAGTATATGTTAAACAATCTTGTAAACCTTGAGCACATAAGAATTGACGTGCCTGACGAGTCAATTGTTGTTTATATGTTAATTTACCTTCTGTCATAGGCATAACTGGAAGTGTACTAGGCAAACGATCGTACCCTAACATACGAATAACTTCTTCGCTTAGATCGGCCATACCTTCCATATCGGTTCTTGAACTTGGAATGTGGCAAGTAATCAAATCATGAGTTACTTCAGGTTCAAAGTCTAAACGTGTAAATACATCGACAACTTCATCTAAGTTAAAGTCAGTACCTAAACGATTATTAATAGCTTCTAAAGTACAAGAAATTGATTTTGGTTCATAAGGAACTTGTCCATATTGAACTGTTTCTTCAATACCTGTCGCATCCGCATATTCAATCAACAATTGAACGGCACGATCCAATGCTTTTTTACTAGCTAATGGCTCAATTCCCTTTTGGTAGCGAACGCTTGCTTCTGTAGAAAGATTTAAGCGGCGTGCTGTATTACGAATCGCAACATGATCAAAAATAGCACATTCAATAATAATTGAATCCGTTGTATCTAAAATCTTAGAATCATCTCCACCCATAACACCGGCAATACCGATTGGTTTACCTTGATTTGTGATGACGATATCTTCTGGTTGTAATTTATAAGTCACACCATCTAAGGCTGTATATTCTTCATCAAAGCCATCGGCTACGACAATACTTTGACTTGGCAATGATTTCGCATCATAAAAGTGCATTGGTTGCCCTGTTTCCAACATAACGATATTAGAAATATCGACAATGTTATTGATTGATTTTACACCACTAGCTGCCAATAATTCTTTCATCCATTTTGGACTTTCTTTGATAGTTAAGTGGTTGATCACTTTTCCATAGAATAATGGACATTTTGATGTTGTACTTTCAACATGCAAGTTACTAGGTGTACCTACATCACTAGCCCCTTCATATTTTGGTAGTTTAACTTCACGATTTAAGATGGCACCCGCTTCTTTTGCCATATTAAATGCAGCTAAACAATCATTACGATTTGGTGTTAAACCAATATCTAACACTTCATCATCTAAACCTAAATAGCCAAGTGGATCTGTATTTCCTACAGGCGCATCCGCAGGTAATACTTCAATACCACTCTTTTGATCATCATCTAAACTGGCTGGATCTACCCCTAGTTCAAGTAATGAACAGATCATACCATTACTTTCAACTCCACGAATCACACCATTCTTGATTTCTCCACCAGGCAAAACAGCACCTGGTAGTGCAACAATTACATTTTGTCCTGCAGCCACATTGGGTGCACCACACACAATATTGACAACTTCATTTCCTACATTGACAGTTGTACAGTGCAAGTGATCACTATCTGGATGTTCTGTACAAGTTTCAACGTGACCAATCACTAAGTTTGTTCCTTGCGATAAATGTTCAATACCTTCTACTTCAAAACCCGCATCGGTAATGCGTTTGGCCATTTCTTCAATAGAAAGATCTTGTACATCCATAAATTGATTAAACCATTTTCTTGAAATACGCATACTTAAATCCTCCTACTCATAACGTTTGAATGTAGAATTGAAACGTTTATCGTTTGTATAGAAATGACGAATATCATCAATGCCATACTTCAACATCGCAACACGCTCAATACCTACACCGAACGCAAAGCCACTACATTTTTCTGGATCATAGCCAGCCATTTTTAATACATTTGGATGTACTTCACCAGCTCCAAGAATTTCAATCCATCCAGTACCTTTACATGTTGGACATCCTTTTCCGTTACAAATGTGACAAGAAACATCCACTTCTACACTTGGTTCTGTAAATGGGAAATAACTTGGTCTAAAACGAATCTGACGGTCTTGACCAAATAATTTTTTAGCCATAAATTCTAAAGTTCCCTTTAAGTCCGCTAACGTTACTTTTTCACCAATAACCAATCCTTCCATCTGCATGAACTGGTGAGAGTGAGTCGCATCATCATCATCACGACGGTATACCTTACCTGGACATACAACCTTAATTGGAAGATTTGGTGCACTTTCTTCTAACACAACCATCTGAATCGCCGTTGTATGTGTTCTTAATAAACGATTTGGATCAATATATAAAGAGTCCTGCATATCACGTGCTGGGTGATCCTTAGGAATATTGGCTCTCTCAAAACAATATTCATCATCGACAATGTCGTCACCTTCAATAACCTGATATCCCAAACCAATGAATAAATCTTCTAATTCCTGGCGCACTAAATTTAATGGATGTGCATTCCCTAGTTCTGGTTTACGCCCTGGCAAAGTGATATCGATCTTTTCGGATTCGATCTTTTTTTGCATTTCTAAAGCAGCCAATTGTTCTTTCTTTTCTTCAATCATCTTAGAAAGATCTTGTTTCAACTGGTTGACCTTTTGTCCAAAGATAGGTTTTTCTTCTTTCGACAAATCTTTCATACCCTTCATTAACTCTTGAACAGGTCCTTTTTTACCTAGATACAAGATACGTAAATCATTCAATGAAGATGAATCTTTGACATCTTGAATTTTTTGTGTAGCTTCCTGCAAAAGCTCTTCGATTGTTTTCATGTTGTTCTTCCTTTCCCTAAAAACAAAAAAAGACGACGCAAGAACGACTACTGCCGCGTTACCATCTTGCTTCGTCTTGATAGACACACTTAATTAACCATGATAACCGTATGAAACGGAAGAGGTTTTAACTCTTGCTCAAAGGTGAATTCACTATCCCTACTCATATAAACCTTTCACCAATCGGTTTACTCTCTGATCTAAGCGTTAAATAGTTACTATGTCTTCTCATTGCTTTAACATTTCAAATTATATCGAAGTCCATGTTTTTTTTCAAGCCGAAGTATGGTAATATTTTTTTATGATTCAATCTGTAAACAATAAAAAAATAAAAGAATACGCCAAACTGATTCAAAAAAAAGAAAGAGATAAGACAAATCTATTTCTCGTCGAAGGCGAACATATGGTTAAAGAAGCATTTAATGCAAATGCTCTACAAGAATTATTTATCCTTGAAGGACTCGAATGTCCAATAGAGTTTAACTATGAAACCGTAACGCAACAAGTATTAAACAAATTGTCAAACCAGAATTCAAATTCTAAAATGATTGGTGTATGTAAAAAATTAAACTTAAAACCGGAAAAAGAAAATAGTATTCTATTACTAGATAATGTACAAGATCCAGGAAATGTTGGTACGATTTTAAGAACCGCTCATTCTTTTGGCATTGACTGCATTTATATGTCAAAGGGGTGTGCCGATATCTACAATCCAAAAACGATTCAGTCCAGTCAAGGAGCCCTATTCTATATTCCTGTTATCCAAACGGATTTAGTAGAAGAAATTAAAAAGCTTCAAGAAAGAAATATTGAAGTGTATGCCACAGCTTTACATGACAATCACAAGGATCTTCAAGATATTAAACCAAGTGAAAAATACGCAATTCTAGTTGGCAATGAAGGACAAGGTGTACGTAAGGAATTAATTGATTTAAGTAATCATATTGTCAAAATTGAAATGGAAACTTTTGAAAGTCTAAACGTGGCCATTGCCACATCTATTTGTATGTATACATTTAAATACGCAAAAAGGTAGCAAATCCTACCTTTTTATTTTTCTCCATTCAAATAATGAATACATGGTACATATAAATTCCGTAACGACAAAGGCATACCAACCTACATGAATGCCAAAAAACTTCATTAAGCCATATGTCAATGGAATCAAAATGACAAGTTGTCTAGCCAAAGTAATCACTAACGAAGTATTTGCCTTATTTAAAGCCTGGAGGGCAGCACATAAAACCATACTGATACCCGCAAACACAAAGCTTAAGCTAATGATTTTTAATGCGGGTATTCCTAATCCATACATCTGATCATTCGCACTAAACATGGCTAATAATTGTTTTGGGAATAATTGAAATACAATCGTTCCTACAGCCATAATGAAAATCGATAAAATCATAGAAAATTGTATAGCTTCAATTGCTCGATCTTTTCTGTTAGCCCCATTATTATAGGCAACAATTGGAATCAAGGCATTGGTAATTCCAAGCACTGCCATATTCAAGAAATTCTGTAATTTATAGTAAACACTAAAGACAGTAATCGCCATAGCTGAGATTGGTGCTAGAATCATATTCATAAAAACAGTCATAAAACTTAATACGGACTGCATTAAGATGGCCGGTACACCTACTTTATAGATTTTACGTAGAATAGATATCGAAAAGGAAAAATTATGCATATGAATATCCAATTCTTTTATTTTTACCTTCGTAATAACATATCCAATAAGCATGGCACAAAACTGTCCAATAACGGTCGCAATGGCAGCTCCGGCAACACCCATTTCAGGTAAACCAAACCATCCAAAGATCAAGATTGGATCTAGAATAATATTAATAATGGCTCCTGCTCCTTGCATAACCATGTTATAAATGGCATTTCCTGTTGCCTGCATGATTCTTTCAAAAATAATTTGTATAAAGACACTAAATGAAAACATCGTGCATATACGAATATACGTATTGGCTAGTGAAACCACATTTGAATCGGACGTAAACCAAGATAAAAAGACATTAGAAAAAAGTAAACCTAAAACTAAAAAGACAAGTCCATTCACAAATCCTAACAAGATTCCATGCATCATTGTATTATTCGCATAATCAAATTTCTTTTCACCTAAGTATCGTGCAAGTAGTGTATTAAAGCCAACGGCTGTACCACATGCAATCGCAATCATAATGGTTTGTACCGGATAACATAAAGATACAGCGGTTAGTGCATCACTTGAAATTTTGGCAACAAAGATACTGTCGACAATATTATATAAAGCTTGAATCACCATCGAAATGATGATGGGCAAACTCATAGAAACCACTAATTGTTTGATTTCCATATTTTCCATTTTATTCATAAAAAATTACCTCCCCTATGTTTTGGCAGTTTCATAGGGGATACCAAAACGCTAAAATAAGTTAATATATTTTTTTCTATTTTGTCAAATCAAGAATAGACTCACCGATCAAATCAGATGGTTTTGATAAATCAAAGTTATCTAAAACACTTGCACCAAGAACACCAAACGAACTTGAATCGTCCAATATTCCGTGTTCTTTCATACTAGGTGAATACATTAAACATGGTACACACTCTCGAGTATGATCCGTTCCTTTATAGGTTGGATCATTTCCATGATCGGCCGTAATGATCAATAGTGTATCTGAATCCATAACACCAAGTAGCTGACCTAATAAAAGATCAAAATCTTCAAGCTCATCAGCATATCCAGAAACATTTCTTCGATGGCCCCACTTGGCATCAAAATCCACAAGGTTCGTAAATAATAAACCTGTAAAATCTTTTTTCATTTCTTCAATCGTTTGAAGCATACCCTCATGACTCGAAGTCGAATGAATACTTTCTGTGATTCCCTGACCATTAAAGATATCACGAATCTTACCAATGCTAATCACATCCAATGAATGAGATTTTAACACATCTAAAACAGTTTCACTCGATGGAGACAATGCATAATCATGACGATTGCTAGTGCGTGTAAAGTGACCCACCGAATCTCCTACATAAGGACGAGCAATGACTCTTCCTACCTTGTATTCTGGTTTTAGAGTTATTTCTCGTGCAATCTGACATACTCGATATAGCTCATCTAATCCAGTCACTTTTTCATGTCCACAAATTTGTAGAACACTATCAGCAGATGTATAAAGTATCAATTTCTTTCCGTTCGATTGAATCTCTTCCATCGCCAACTCATCTAAGATTTCCGTTCCACTTGCGCTTTTATTTCCAATAAAGACATGGCCAGTTAATCTTTCTAATTCCTGAACCAATTCATCAGGAAAACCATTTTCAGTAAATGTTTTAAAAGGTTTTGTCGTATGAATTCCCATCATTTCCCAATGGCCTGTCATTGTATCTTTGGAACAACTTGCCTCATGCATCTTAAATGCATAGCCTTTTGATTGTAAAGATTTACCACTTGGATGAAGATTTCCTAAACCTAATTGATATAGATTCTCTATCTTTAAATCTGGGCGATATTCTAGGATATGTCCAAAAGTATCGGCACCTGCATCATCAAATTCTTTGGCATCTGTAGCTTGTCCAATCCCAAAAGAATCAATAACGACACAAACTATTTTTTTGTATTTCATAAGCGAATTGCACTTTCTAAGGCAAGCGTAATCATTTCATTAAAAGATGTTTGTCTTTCTTCAGTACTTAAATGTTCATTTGTGCATAAAGAATCAGATACAGTTAATAGACAAGCTGCCTTTTTATTCAATACCTTAGCATTGTGGAATAGGGCGAAACTTTCCATTTCGACACAAAGTGCATCTTGCTCTTCAACCATTTTTTCTGGTTGTTCTAAATCACCTTCATAGTAGAAAACATCACTAGAATGTGTATTTGTCTTTACAACAGGAATCGAAACTTCTTGACTTACACTTTCAATCAACTTATTTAAATCTTCATCTGGATATTGCATACGATCCGTATCGCCACTTTGTGCTAAGGCATAGGTAGATTCTGAATAACTTCCCTTGACTAAAACTACAGACTTCATTGGTAATTTTTCAGAATAACTTCCTGTACTACCAACTCGTATAATGGCATCTACATCATAGAATTTAAAAAGTTCATACGAATAAATTCCCACGCTGGCCATTCCCATACCACTTCCCATGACAGAAACTCTTTTTCCTTTATAAGTACCTGTATATCCAAGCATGCCTCGTACATCATTAAATAATACGGCATTCTTTAAAAAATTCTCGGCAATCAATTTGGCTCTTAAAGGATCGCCTGGCATTAAAACGACTTTTGCGATATCTTCTTTATTTGCGTTATTGTGTGCTGTTGACATAATTTCCTCCTAAAATAAAGACCAGTCAAAGCTGGTCTTTTAAATCTTAATATTGTCCTGGGTTATACTTAAATGCATTCGGTACAACATTATTTGGATCATACTTCTCTAAAATCTTACCATATCTTTCACGATAATCATTATCAATTTTCAACTGAGGAATGACCTTTGTTCCCTCTTCAAAGAAGTGTTTTGATCCACGTCCCATTTCTTGTCCACGTCGAGTGTGTTTATCCAAGGCTATATCTGGAACTTCCATGACTTTTCCCATGGCCGCTTCTTTAATAATAATATTCTTTAAATAATCACTTGAACGATCTTTTGTACTTGCACAAAGTAAACGAATCGCATGGATAAAATACATTGGCTGATCCCCATCATCATACGCATACGATTTACGTACTTCATTTAATGTGTTGACTTGCACAGCTGCCTGTAAATTTCCAAAGCCAATATCTTCTACTGAAATTGTTAGTAAGCGACGCCATAGCTTATCTAAAAACAAAGGTCCTGTGATATATAATTCATAAGCAGCTTGACATGCTTCTTCTACCTTATTGCGTCGAATGCTTTTTTGAAGTGTAGAAATCACTTCATCTGCGGCTAAGCCATTTCTTGTTTTTGCGGCAGCCCAAATATTATATGACATATTCTCTTACACTCACTTTCCATTAATATTGTTCTGAACTATATTTGAATGCATTCTCAACAACATGATCTGGGTCATATGTTTCAAGAATCTTTCCATAGCGTTCACGATAATCATTATCGATTTCTAATTGTGGAATCACCTTTGTGGCTTCTTCAAAGAAGTGTTTCGATCCACGTCCCATTTCTTGTCCACGTTTTGTGTGTTTATCCAAGGCGATATCTGGTACTTCCATCACTTTTCCCATAGCGGATTCCTTAATAATGATATTTTTCAAATAATCACTTGAACGATCCTTTGTACATGTACAAAGCACGCGAATCGCATGAATAAAATACATAGGTTGATCTCCATCATTGTACGGGAAGTTTTTACGCATCTGATCTAGTGCATGAATTAAAACTGGAACATTTAAATCTCCAAATCCAACATCTTCAACTGCAATCGTTTCTAGACGAGACCACATTTTGTCTAAGAAGACAGGTCCTGAAGTATATAATTCATAGGCTGCTTGACAAGCTTCTTCAACTTTTGCACGACGAATATACTTCTGTAATGAAGATTGTACTTCGTCCGATGCAAAGCCATTCTTTGTCTTAATGTCTGCCCAAATTGTCACTTTATTTGCCTCTACTTTCTATTAATAAAATTATTTCCTGAATCAAAGTCTTTATTGTTTCTGCTGACATAAGTTGATCTTCCGCATGCGCCATCAACATTGTGATTTGTGGTTCTTGCGTATTCATTTCCTGCTGTAACAATTGAAGATGAGCTTCGTGGGCTGGTGAAAAGTTTTCATCTCCGTTTGACATTGATTGTTCGTAAGCTGTTTGATCGTTTTCACGATAATATTTAAGAGCTTCTAAATAACTTGACTTTGCTAAACCGGCATATGTGATGACCTGCATAGCAACTTGTGATATTTGTTCAACGTTAGCCATATTACCCCAATAATTTTTTTGCCATTTCAATAGCAGCAGCTCCATCTGCCATCGCGTATACTCTAGGTTCAATACTTGCAACTGGAATATTTAATTGTTGATGAATTGAATCAACCGCAAAAACCAATTGTGGACCTACTAAGCATACATCCCATTTACCCACTTCGTTCTTAATTGAAGCATTAGCTACTGCACTCACTTCAATGTCTTCACCTGTTTTTTCAGCAACATCTCTAATTTTTTTCACAAGAATTGAACTTGACATTCCTGCATTACAGCATAACAATATTTTCATTTTGATTTCCTCTTTCTATTTTAGTTCTGGCCAATATGCTTTATTTGCCTCAATAAAATCATCTAAAATTTTTCTTGCCACATTGGCATTTGGAACACATTTATTTAAAGTTAATGCCTGTAACATTTTTAAATAACTGTGCTGCTCATACGCATCGACAACAAGCTTTTCACAATTTACTTGTTGTTCCATCAATCCCTTTTGGAAATGTGGAATTTCACCCACAGTCAATGGTTCATATCCATCTTTTCCAACAATACATGGAATTTCAACCATAGCATCCTTTTCAAAGTTTGAAATCGCTCCGTTATTTGGAACAATCAACAACATTCTTTCATGTGTATTAAATGCTAAGGCCGTTGCTAAATCTACGATAAATTCAGCATGGATACCGATTTGTAGTGTTGTATCCTTTGCGGTACCTACTTTTTCAATACGAGCACATTCGCCAAATACACGTTTTTCTCTTGTATCCACAACTTGATCAGCACGAGTATAATTTGGATCTGTATGTGCCACCATATCATCTCCAAACAAATAATATTGGAAATATGAATTTGGACACATCGTTGGATCAATCGCAATAATATCCTTTACCTTTTTAGCTGTATCAAACCATGAGCTGTCTGTATAATTTGATGCATCATCATCGGCTAAACAGTTTCCATATTTTAACTGGTGTGCAATCAAGTCTTGAATATATTCTTTTCCATCCTTATCCTTGATTGATGTCCACCATCCGAAATGATTCAATCCATAATAACGGATGCACATTTCTTTACGGCTTTTGAAACCTAAAATACGTGCAATTGTATGCTCCATACCAATTGGCATATCGCAAATATTAATAACTCTTGAGTTTGGTTTAAAGCGACGACATGCCTCTGCTACAATACTAGCCGGATTGGAATAATTTAACATCCACGCATTTGGTGAATATTTTTCCATATATTCAATGTTTTCCAATACTCCCGGAATGCTTCGTAATCCATAAGCCATTCCACCAGGACCACATGTTTCTTGTCCAACAACACCATACTTCAATGGAATCTTTTCATCCAAAGATCGCATTTCAAGCTTACCTACACGAATGTGTGCTAATACAAAGTCAACATCTGTATAGGCTACTTCAGGATCTGTTGTTGCGACATATTCAATCGTTGGATCTTTTTCTTTGATCAAGATTTCGCACGCCTTTGCGACATGATTTTGACGTTCTTCATCGTTATCATATAATTTGATACTTCTTAATGGTAAACGATCTAAGTTGTCTAACAACATTAAAATAATTTCTGGAGTATATGTACTTCCCCCACCTGCAATAACAATTGAAAATTTCTTCATTTTACTATCTCACTTTCTTTTCATAAGACAATAAATTGATACATATATTATGTTTGATTTTATTGCTTTTTACTCTAACAATTTAAAACTATATAAGTTTTTAATGAAGGCATCGCTATCTTCACTTTGAAGAAGCTGATGCATATATTTTTTGTGTGATACAATTTGGTTAAAGAATTGAAACAACAAGTTCATTTCATCGTTTCGTTTCTTTTCGAGTGCTAATAAGAATACGAGCTGCACTTGATTTCCATGATGTTCAAATGGTTTTTTCAACAAGGCCACTTCTATACCTGTTTTATCGGCAAATGTAAACAGGGCATGTGGAACCATCATCCGTGATCCTAAATTCGTTGGATAATTCTTTTCTCTCAACAAAACATCTTCATAAAATCCTTTTGTATCGGATATAAATCCTGAATCGTGCAACTTTTTAGACATATCTTGTAAAAGTTCAGGTAGCTCTGTTGTATCTGGATATACCTTTACATGTTCTTTTTGAATATAACAATCTAATATCTTCGAAACACGTTTATTCATACGAATCATGTGGATCATTGAATTCAATCGTTCAATATCTTTGATTTCTGGCAGCTTATCCATACTAAATACTTCAACATCTTTTAAGATCAGAAATGAATCTAACGTAATGACTAGATCAATGGATGTAAGATCCATTTTTTTCAAAGCTTCCTTATTTATGATATCCACAATCACAATCTGGTTTTTAAAATACATTTCAAGCCATTGTGTCAACAATTGTTTAACACTATGGCGCTGACTCGTGATAACGATTGTTTTAAGTTTTACATTTTCATTCTCTAAAAATTGTGCCACATATACAGTTAAATATGAAATTTCATCTTCTGTAACATAAACACGTTTGTATTTGAAAAGAATAGGAACAATCATCATACTGATTTCAAACGCAAATGGAAACTTTGTCTTAACATCATCCACAATGGGATTTTTTAATTCATATCCACCAATAACTCGTCGATTCATAAATTCTATGTGCAAAAGCATTTTACTAGATAAAGCTTCCGATTCCTTTAAGTTGATTGAATATTTATCAAATACTTCATTACAGAATTCATCAAATACAAGCATTGTAAAATCTGTGATTTCAGGTACTTCATCCGTTGATTTCATTTTAAATGTATGTAAAAGATTATATAGAATTGGATTATCAGCCTGTTCTAAATAAGACGACTGCATACATAATTTAGTAATGACACGAGTATAAAGATCGTCGGGAGAACTTATTTGATTATCCTCTAGGTTGTATCCATTTAAATTTCGTACTCGACATATCAAGATGCATGCTGCAAAAATGGATAAGTCCGTTTCTGATAAATAGACTTGTTCTCCATTCATGATTTTGATTACATCTTCCTTTGTGGATTTATAATATTTCATAACCCACGAATCACTTAGAAGCATATAAAGAATGTCCATTAATGCATCTGGATTTTCGAGTGCCATATCTTTTACGATTTTAAAAAGAAGTTCACGAATTTCACTTTCTTCTAATAAAATGACACACTCATCTTTTTTTAGTTTGAATAATTCCACATTGTAGTTTTTCAACAAAAACTGAATCACTTTATTGATTTCTTTGCGGATTACAGAATCGGATAAACCTAATAATTCAGATAAATCATATATGCTGCAATCCTCAAAGAATAGTATTTTACCTATAATTTTGTAAATACGATAGACAGCTAGATCCATATTTTCATTATCCTGATTGACTATGTTATGAATAATATCTAGGTGCTCATCATTGATCATATATCCTTGTTTGGTACTCGAACGTATTAATATACAGTTTGTCACATCATTCATAAATGTAATTTCATTACGTATAGTTCGTGTTGACACATTTAGATTTTCGGATATTTCTTTTCCATGAATCCCCGGATTATTCATAATCAATTTTATAATTTTTAATTGTCTAGCTGTTAACATGTTTCTCTTCCTATTTTTCTAAAGCTTGTTCTTTTTGTAGCTCTTCTTTTTCCATCATCTTAAAGAATGGATAATAGAACACAGTTTGTAGAATCAACAATACAAATACTAGGACTACAGACTTCCAATCTAATGTCATTAAGAATGCACTTACTCCTGGAGGCAAGAATCCTGGAGGATTGGCAATTGGTTTACCGACTAAGCCTAAATTCATTGTTAAATATACAATTGCTGTACAGATCAATGGTCCGAACACAAATGGAATAAACATAAATGGATTCAAGATAATTGGTGTACCAAAAATTAATGGTTCATTGATTCCAAACAAGCTTGGAATAATGGATACTTTACCTACTGAATTCAATGATTTTGCCTTTGATCTCATCATTAAAATATTTAATCCTAATGTTAAACCAGATCCTGTTACGCATAATATACCATAGAATAATCCAAACGTAAAAATATGTTGAACAGGTTGTCCTGCTGTATATGCCGCAATGTTTTCAGCTCCATACGCAATCGCAAAAGTTGCCCATACAGCAGAAGTAATACTTGGTCCATGTAATCCAAAGAACCATAATAACTGAGTTAAGAACATCACAATCAATAAAGCTGGTAGTGTATCCATACCTGTTACAGCTGGTGCTAATACATTCATGATCAATTGTGGGAATGCAACCTTTCCAAAAGTCAATGAAAGATTTGCGATTGCAACGGCGATAATTGTATTTAATACTAATGGCACTAAGGCTGCAAAGCTATCTTGTACCATTGGTGGTACACTTTCTGGCATTTTAATATACCATTTACGCTCGTAACAAATGTGATAAATTTCAACTGTAAATAGGGCTGCAACAATACCAGTAAATAATCCAGTGGATCCTAAATAAGATGTATTTAGTTGACCATCTTTGACTACAGCACAAAGAATGAAGAAAACAACTAAAGCAGTAACAGCAGGTTGGCTTCCCTTTAAATCATATTTTTCAGATAAAGTCTTCGCAATAAAGTATGTCGCATATACCGCAAGCATATCCGTTGTGAATGCTGATGCATATGTCAAAACTCCCATGTTTGCATTTAAAAAATCATAAACGGGTCCACTTCCTAAAAGGTTGGCAATACCTAAGAAAATAGTACAGAATGACCCAACAATAATAATAGGCACTGAAGCAACGATACCATCTTTGATTGCTTGAATGTGTTTTTGTTGTTCAAGCTTGTTCGCAATTGGCATCAAATACTTCATAAGTACGTTTTGAATTTTTTCCATTTTCGCTCTCCTCGTATACAATTTTTGTCGACCAAATTGTTATCTATATACTAAATGTTCACACTATAATTCTCAAATCTTCTTTTTCCACTTAAAGCGGAAATAAAAAAAGCCACCATAAAAGTGGCTACGATATCCATTTCTTAATTTTTAACAACCACATGATGGACTTTCCTTTCTAAAAATACCGTAAGTAATGATTTTAAGGCATCATTAGCCTCTTTACAATCTTCGCCAAAAACATACTTGAAGGCGAAATCATTTAATAAATTTGCGCTACGCATGAGCACCTCTTTTCTAGTAGAGATTTTCTACATACTCATATACGTAAAAAAAGACACTTTTTCGAATAAAAATCAAAAAAATGTCTTTTTAGAGCCTTAAATCCACTCCATTTTCTTACAAATATTATAAATTCCATCATCTACGTTGGCATCAGTGACTATAGTTGCGATATCCTTTAATTCTTGACACGCATTGCCCATGGCTACACTTGTCCATTGCGGATCAAACATAACCATATCATTCGTATCATCACCAAAGACCACTACATCTTTTAAATCACCACCAAGATGCTGCATCATATCCAAGATTCCTTGGTGTTTCGCATCATATTGAAACATTAAATAATCGGGTACAAAACGCATATTTCCTAATGTATCCTTTAAAGTCAATTCGGATTCTTTGTCTTTTGGGATGGAAATATACATTTTGTAAATAACATCCAACTTGTCTACATCCAAATTTCCATCATAAATATATTCCGTAGGTTCCTTACGATCACCTACTTGTTTTTGAAACGTATGATCTTGAGTATATACCTTAATTGAATCATCTAACGCAAATAAAACACCATATCCCAAAGATAATGCTTGTTTGGCAATTGCCTTTGATTTTTCTAAATCTAAAGGAATATTTTGAACCAATTCATCATGAATGACTAATCCGCCACCACCGCAACAAACCATATCATGAAGACCCACACTTTCCATAAACTTACGCGCTTTATAGTGAGCACGACCTGTCGCAATTGCTACAAAGTGTCCTGCCTTTTGAAGTTCATTTAATGCCACTTGTGCACTTGGTACGATTTTACCGGTTTTTCGATCAGTTAAAGTGCCATCAATGTCAAAGAAAAAATATTTTTTATTCATTCGATCCCCTACTTTCTTATACCCTCGTCAATACAACCATCATATCTTAAATTTTGTTTCCCACTCAAGTTCGTAACATATTCTTCCATATCTCGAATTTCATGGCTTAGTGCTAATCCACTTTTTCCACATTCAATCTCTGCTATATATCCATGAATTATATCAGGTATCATCAAAACATTACCACCATTGTATTATCAAAAAAGAGATCAAATTACTTGATCTCATGTACGTAAATATTATTAACACGATCTGGTCCTACAGAAATCATAGAAACACGTACGCCAGTAAACTCTTCAATGAAGTGTACATAGTCTAAACATTCCTGAGGCAATTGATCGACTGTAGTCATCTTAGTGATATCTGTCTTCCAACCTTTGAAAGTCTTATAGATTGGTTTTGCCTTGGCAACATCTGCCTGATCACTAGGAATATAATTATATTCTTTACCATCGATTTCGTATCCAACACAAACCTTGATTTCATCCAAACCATCTAATACGTCAATCTTAGTGATAACGATATCGGTTAATCCATTCATTAAGTTTGCGTGTTTTACAGTTAATAGATCTAACCATCCACAACGACGAGGACGACCTGTAGTAGCTCCATATTCTCCACCGTGTTCACGAATCCATTCACCTTGTTCATCTAATAATTCCGTTACGAATGGTCCTTCTCCTACACGTGTTGAGTATGCTTTTACTACACCTACAACAGTCTGAATACGACTTGGTGCAATACAAGCACCTGTAGTAACACCAGCACTTGTTGGACTTGAAGAAGTTACATATGGATATGTTCCATAGTTGATATCAAGCATAGCTGCCTGCGCCCCTTCAAACAATACTGTCTTATCTTCATCCAATGCTTCATTGACTAAGTGTGTTGTTTCTTGGATCATAGGGACAATACGATCATAAATAGCTTCAAAATCAGCTACCATCTTATCGTAATCCATTGCTTTTCCACCATAAACAGCGGTAAATAATTTATTTTTAAAATCTAAACAGTCTTTTAAACGAACTTTAAAATGTTCAAAATCTTTAAATTCATGGTAACGAATACCGTGACGAGCATACTTATCTGCATAACATGGACCAATTCCACGTTTTGTAGTTCCGATTTTATTAGATGCTGCTTGCTCTTCTAATTCATCTTGATATTGATGATATGGCATTAACATCTGTGCACGGTCACTAATAATGATGTGTTTAGTTGACAAACCATCTTTTTCTAATTGTTCCATTTCTTTTAATAATACGAATGGGTTACAAACAACTCCTGGACCAATGATACAAGTTGCTTCTTCATGTAGAACACCACTTGGTAATAAGTGCAATACATGTTTCTTACCATTTACAATGACTGTATGACCTGCGTTGTCTCCACCTTGGAAACGAACGATCATATCCGCCTTTTCTGCTAAAACATCGACGATTTTTCCTTTACCCTCATCGCCCCATTGGGTACCTACAACTACTTGGCTTGACATAAGAGCCTCCTTTTAGGTATGTTCTTTACAATACCTAATTAATTATAAGTAACCCTCATATTATTGTCAATTGAGATTTTTCAAAAAAAAGTCTTGCACAACCATTTAATTCATGATATCATTAACAGGCACTTAGGGGTATCGTCCAAAGGCTAAGATAGCGGTCTCCAAAACCGTTGATGTGGGTTCGAGTCCTACTACCCCTGCCAGTTTGAAACTTAAGACTCTGTAGTCCTTTATTTAGAGGGTTTCAGAGTCTTTTTTATACTTTACAATTTCAAAAATTGTAAAGAAAACTGTAAAAAGCTTATTTTAATAAACGTCTATAAACCTTGAACAGAAACATAAACATACTTCAGTACATCTATTAAACTGACACTCTGATGAGTGTTTTTTTATTTCCCATAATTTTTTCTACTTTCACAATTACTGATTATTCAAAGATTTCTTTTTGTTGTGTGATTTAGGAACCGGCAATTCATCATACATTGCATTGAAGAGTCCAGATAGATATTCTTTACTGTCAACATCTTCTACTAACAACATCTCTTTTGCTCCTTCATACGATAATTCGTAAGTCACAGTTCCAATATAAGAAACCGCACATTGTGTTTATTTTACAAGTAACCTGTCATCATATATACCTCCAACAATTCTACTCAGGTAATATTTGATCTATCCTTTCATCATTGCGAGAAAAATAAATTCCTCTAAATCCGATAACTGCTCTAATATAAATTGTAAATAATCTTTACTTGAAGCCACTCTTTATCCTTTCTAACGCCTAAATGCACACTATGAACATATCGTAATCGTAAATTTCAACTTGTTCTTCACATCCCTTTTTTCTTGCTATATAAGTTTAGCAACAAATTGCATACGTATATTTTGTGATAATCGTCTACACAACACTATCATCTACTGTACATCCAGCATTTGATGTATATACGATAGCTTTCATTCTTACCTCCATTTTCTCGCGTACAAGAAGTACCTCACTCCAAAATGCCTGCCAATGCCAGAAATTTTTTATCTGACTGAATGGACTGGGTCAAAAATTTACCATTTTGGAATAAAGCATACGTAGTGACTGGTGCAGGGACATTCTGAGCACTTTCTTTGTCCATAATATGAATGACCTTAAACATAATGCCATGTTCCTTTGCCACTTGCTGCACCCTTGACACCCAATAATAGGTATACGGACACTGGTCGGTGTAATAGAGGACAAAACCAGTTTTCTCAATCGTAGGATGTTTCGCACATTCTCTAAATTTTGGAGGCTGGGCATCCTTTTCAACAGGAAGATACATGAGATTGATTCCACAGTCCGATATATCTGCAACCTTGAATCCTTTGTGATTCAGAAACTTTGGATCGGCAAGAAATTCCCTCTTCCGGCCTTCTGCACACAAAATGCAAATTCCTTTTCGCCCCTGCATTTTGGCATCCCGGATACATTCCTCCAATAAATCATTAGAATACCCATGTCCCTTCATAGAACCGGAAACCCATAGACAGTTGATATAGAACCAGCCATCTGCCTCAATGGGTACCCAGGCATTTTCTGCTGGAATGTATTCGATAAAGCACTTGCCACGCTCTTCACTACGATAAAAAACAAGTCCCTCATCAAAGCGCTGCTTCATCCATTCCTTTTTGGCAAGACTTTGCTTACCAGACATAGCACAACAAATATGTTCTTTATCAATATTTTCTTTTGTCACTCGAATGTAATTCATGATTCATTCCTCCTGAAAATTTCTACTATTCATTTCTCCATTCAACCTTGGGCTTCCACTCATTTCTACTTTTATCCTCTAAGATAATGTTATTTACCCTTTGTCTTCACCTTCTAAAATCGATGTAACAAGAAAATAAATAACTCCAAATAAAACAATACTTCCAATCATAATACCAATCATCTGATTTACACTTACCACATTTCCATGAAAAACGGGCTTACAATCAAGAGTGTCTCTTAATGCTTCAATCATTTCATTCGGATACTGTTTCCTCTCCATCTCGCTAAAAACTCCTCGATGTATATGATTCTTAATCAATGAAGTGGCATATGTACTTGGAAGATACGACAACACCTTTTGAAGCACCGAAACAAAATTTGAAATTGGCATATAAGCGCCACATATAAATCCATATCCTGCACTAACAATTGTTCCCACAGCCGAAAGCTGTCCCTGTGTTGTCAACGGAAAGCTAATAATACTTGAAATTGTACTTCCAAATAAAACAAACAATATCATATCAAATAAAACCCATATTACATCTGCTATATTCATATACCATCCCATTTTAAATAAATATCCCAAGCATAATATGAATGCAAATCCATTGACCATCAAAGAATTAGCAACTGTTGAGAGGAAATATCCTAAATAAATTTTTCGCTTGCTGACCGGCGAAACATCAAAATCTTTCCTTGTTCCATTTGCCTTGTCTTGTACCATAGTCAGATTTACACAAAATGTTACAGTAATACAGCTTACTGCCAAAAGTGATGCTGTTAACTGTGTAGCCACGGTTCCATTAATAAGTTTATCCGAAATTGTAATCAACTTTATAAACCACCTTATTATATATATTCCAGACTATCATTTCTTAACCACTCGATATTATAGATTCTATGCCAATGCATCTAAGAAAACATTGGATAAAGTTCATGCACTTCTTAAAATCTTAAAGAATAAGGATTATTCTCGTGAAACTAGAAAGAAATTAAAAAACAGACTCAATAAATTCAGATACCGCACACACTTGATTGATTCTTTTAACCTAAGACCCAATCCAATGTAAATGCGGAGCCATTATGCAGTATACCTATAATCCTTTGGAAAACGCAAAGAATGACAGAACATACAGAAAAAGATGTATTGATGAAATGATGCGAATGTATAAAAGAAGGATGTAACCAATAAGAACTCCATACTAAACAAGGCTATTACCAATAGTCTGTTTTGTCATGCCAATAAAGTTCTAAACCAGATAATTCGGTCATTTTTAAATTTTTAAATTCATCTTCTCCAAAACCAATTTCTTAATATAATATATAAACAAAGAAGGCCAATGTTCACTGGCCTTCTTTCATTAATTAGCTCCTTTTACTGTACATAGCGCTTTAAATAATCTACATCTAAAATTAAGATTTTATGATATACCATCGTAATAACGTTTTCTTCTCTTAACCCACGCAAGATACGATTGACACTGTTTCTTGTGGATACCCCACAGAAATTGGCAATATCATCGTTCGTGATTTGCAAATCAATAAATATACCTTTTTTAACTTGTCTACCAAATAATGGAATCAAATGATAGATAAATGCACACACAGCTCCATTTTTCCCATTCATTGTCATGAGTTGCTGGCGATAAATAGCTTCAGTCATCTTTTTGCGATAATACGAATCTATATATGCATGTAATTCTTCATTTTCTTTTACATATTGTTCAAACAATTTTCTGTTGATTCGATAGAAAGTTGCCGTATCACTTTCGATACGATGATGCTAGTATATTTATAGGACAGGTAAAACATCTCGAATTTGATTTGATAAGGAACCAATCACATTAAAAATAGAATGAGATATTGAACATGACTGTCCTGGATATTGTAGATTCTTGTGCAT
>NZ_VUMR01000027.1 GCF_009696075.1 Holdemanella porci
TAATACAACACGAATTCACTCACATTGTGAATATGAATCTCCACAAAATTTTGAAAAACAATATTTGAAACATAAACATTAAAAAAACAGATATTTAAGTTGTCTTAAATCTTGACATAGTACCAAATTTCATATTTTAAAAGGTAGTACAATAAATATATGCATAACTCAAATAATTTATCGAAAAGCTATAAAGAAATAATTAAACAACACGTGTTTACATTATTTAATGGAATTAACGTAGTTCTAGCTATATTTGTATTCTTTACGGGATCTTATCGTAATATGCTCTTTATGATTACGGTCATTTTAAATATGGTGATTGGATTGTTTCAGGAAATTCGTTCAAAACATATGTTGGATAAGCTTTCTTTATTAAATCAGACAAAGATTCATGTGATTCGAAATAATACTGAACTGGAATTAAGCGTTGAAGAAGTGAAAGTCAACGATATTCTCGTATTATATGCTGGCGATGAAATCAGTTTTGATGGTCATATTATATCTGGAAATATTGAATGCGATGAATCCATGTTGACGGGTGAAAGTGATGCGGTATATAAACAAGAAAATTCTTCACTACTTAGTGGAAGCTTTGTGATTTCAGGAAAATGTTGGATGCACGTAGACAAAGTAGGACAAGATACATATGCGTATTCGATTTTAAAACATGCTAAGCGTTTTAAACGTTATCCGAGTCAGTTACGTGATTCAATTGATTGGATTATAAAATGGTGTACATATATTTTAATTCCATTGGGATGTGTTTTGTTCATTAAGCAGCTTATTAAAACAAATTATACAACCGCAACCTTAAATACTGTGGCTGCCGTTGTAGGCATGATTCCCGAAGGACTTGTCTTTTTAACTAGTGTTGCATTGGCAATCAGTGCTTATAAGCTTGGTAAACAAAAGGTTTTAGTACAGGAACTATATTGTATTGAAACCTTAGCTAGGACAGATACACTATGTTTAGATAAGACCGGTACATTGACGCAAGGAAAACTTAGTGTTTGTCATGTTGAAAAAATTGAAAATGTCGACGGAATTCTAGGCGATATGATGCAGGCTTTACCAGATGACAATGCGACAGCTATAGCGATAAGAAACTATTTTAAGGCAAGAAATTATAAGAAAGTTGTATCCTATTTGCCGTTTTCAAGTCAAAGAAAATATTCGAGCGTGACATTTGAAGATGGAGAATATAAATTAGGAGCGTATTCATATATTGCCAAAGAAATAGATTTGGATGTAGAAAAACATATTGAAGACTATACGTCTCAAGCTATGCGTGTAGTAGTTTTGATGAAAGATAATGCTGTTTTGGCTTATATTTGCCTTCGTGATGAATTAAGGCCAGATGCCAAAGATACTTTAAATTTCTTTAAAAAACAAGGCGTGGAAATAAAAATTATTTCAGGAGATGATCCTAGAACAGTGGAAGCTTTAGCTAGAAAAGCAGGTTTTACATCAAAAAGTATTGATATGTCTACTATAAAGGATGTAGAAATGGTTGTAGATTCGTATTCGATTTTTGGACGTGTTACTCCAGAACAAAAAAAGGAACTTGTCTTAGCTTTAAAAAGAAGAAATAAAACTGTTGCAATGACGGGTGATGGTGTAAATGATGTTATGGCATTAAAGGAAGCGGATTGTTCTATTGCGATGGGTTCGGGTTCACAAGCATGTAAAAGTGTGGCGAGCCTAGTTTTATTAGAAAACCAAATGAATACATTACCTGTTATTTTATATCAAGGACGTTGTGTTATTAATAACATTCAAAGAACAGCCTCTTTATTTTTGGTGAAGACAATCTTCTCAATTGCACTTTCTTTATTAACACTTGTATGTTTAAAAAACTATCCGTTTAAACCTATTCAATTGACTTTGATCTCTGCCTTGGCAACTGGAATTCCTAGCTTTATATTAACGCTTGAACCAAACGGAAATATTGTAAAAGGAAATTTCTTAAGAAATGTCATATCTAAAGCATTGCCAGGAGCCATATGTGTGATTTGTAGTGTAATTGGTGTTTCAATCCTAGGCCATTTTGTTTATATTTCACCTAATGAATATTCAACAATGTGTACAATTCTTGCCGGAGTCAATGCACTTATGGTGTTGATACGAGTATGTGTGCCAATGACAATGCTAAGAAAAATATTGGTTACAATCATGTCAGTAATATTTGCCGTTTCCATCATTTTATGTAAGAACTTTTTCTATATTGTTCACTTACAATGGTATGAAATTATCTATGTGATTTTAAATGTATGTTTGATTCCTTTTATACTAACGCTTGTATCAAATTGGGTAAAAATAATTTTAAAAAAAATAAATCACAAAAAGAAAAAGCTTGGAAATTAATCCAAACTTTTTTCTATCCCCATACTTCTTCGGCAATTTCTTTAACCAATTTAACTTTAGCCCACTGTTGCTCTTCAGTTAATTTATTTCCTATTTCACATGAGGCGAAACCACATTGTGGACTTAGATACAAATTTTCTAAAGGGACATATTGGCTAGCTTCTTTAATACGGGCAATTACTGTTTCTTTGTCTTCTAATTTGGCTAACTTTGTAGTAACTAAACCAAGTACGACTTTTTTATCGGGTGTAACCTCTTTTAATGGCTCAAAACCACCAGAACGAGCATCATCAAATTCTAAGAAATAGGCATGCACATTTTCTTTCGCAAATAATGTTTTTGCGACAGCATCATAAGCACCACTAGATGCATATGTAGAGTGGAAGTTACCACGACATACGTGTGTGTTAATTGTAAGATCTTCAGGTTTTCCTTCAATCGCAAGATTGTTGATACGCAAGAATAATTCTTGAACTTTTAATAAACCTTCTTGATCTGTTTGGAAGAATAATGGCGCTTTTTCATCCACCAACATACCCCATGAACAATCATCGAATTGAATACATCGACATCCTGCATCATATAATTGTTGGATGACAACTTTATATCCTTTTGCAATATCTTGAACCAATTCTTCAGTATCTTCATAATATTTTTTAGTGTTTTCTAGTGCAAAAGGAAGAATCATTTGTTCCAAAAATTGTGCTGGAGCAGGAATGGTTTGTTTGGCAATTGTGTTTTCATCTTCAAATTGTTTCACAAATTTAAAATGTTCTACAAAAGGATGTGTACCACTCACACCAACTTTTCCAGTGATATATGTATCATCAATCATAGCGGCTTCTCCATGGAAGGGAAGGCCTGTTTTCGTTGGTGTATGAGATACGCCATCAAATCCCCACATAAAGTCTAAGTGCCATGTAGCACGTCTGAATTCACCATCTGTGATGACGTGTAGGCCGGCTGCCTTTTCTTTTTGAACTAAATCTGTAATGCACTCATCTTCGATTTGGGTCAATTCTTCTCTGGAAATTTTTTTAGACTCATAATCTTTACGAGCTTGTTTTAGTTTTTCAGGTCTTAAAAAACTTCCAACTACATCATATCTATAAGGTGTTTGAACTGTCATAATAAATTCCTCAACTTTCGTGTGTGTTAAGTCTATCATATTTATAGTATATAGAATAATTAAAATATTTTTTAGTTTGTTATAGTTAAAAACTATAATAAAAGACCAATTTCACTTGGTCTTTTCAATGTATTGAATGAGATGATTTAGATAGTTTTTTGACATGTTGGATAAAACTCCATCACTAATGTAGCCTATTTCCATAACTTCATCACTATCAAGTGGAATGGATACAATGTTGTTTCCATTTAAATCCGTGCTTAAGATACCTGAAGAAATCGTATATCCGTTTAGTCCAATCAATAAGTTGAATAATGTGGCGCGATCTGAAACAACAATACTCTTTTTAGATGGCTGAGTACTGTGTAATTCTTCAGAAAAGTAGAAGGAATTATTGATTCCTTGTTCATAAGTTAGACGGGGATAGTTCTCTAAATCTTCCATTTTCACTGTTTTTTTATGGGATAAAGGATTTGTCTTAGAAACAAACACATGGGGTTTGGCTTCAAATAATTTAGTGAATGTAAGATGTTCTTTCTTTAAGATACTTTGAATGACTTCACGATTGAAATGTGAAAGATAAAGAATGCCTAGTTGACTTCGATGGTTCTTTACATCTTCGATAATATCGTATGTTCTTTGTTCTCTTAAAGAAAATTCATATTCACTTTGATTGTATTCTTTGACTAAGGCGACAAACGCATTTACCACAAAGGCATAGTGTTGACTTGAAATCGCAAATACAGTTCTTGCAGGGAATGTGTTTTTATATTGTTCTTCAAGTAAGTTTGCTTGTTCTATGACTTGTCTAGCATAGCCTAGAAATTTTTCTCCTTGTTCAGAAAGAAGAATACCTTTATTTGTTCGAACAAATAAGCAGATGGACATTTCTTCTTCTAAATCATGAATGGATTTCGAAAGAGATGGTTGTGAAATAAATAAGGCTTTGGCTGCGGAATTAAAAGATCCAGATTCAACGACCTGGATCACGTAGCGCAATTGTTGCAACGTCATTAGTCAACAATTGTGATTGTATCAATCACTTGAGGGGTTCTAGGACGATCATTGAAAGTAGTAGGTGTCTTTGCAATTTTATCTACATTTTCCATACCTTCAATAACTTTACCAAACGCAGCATATTCACCATCTAAATGAGGTGCATCCTGGTGCATAATGAAGAATTGACTTCCCGCACTATTTGGATCCATAGCACGAGCCATAGATAAAACACCACGAGTGTGTTTTAAATCGTTTTTAAATCCATTTGAAGCGAATTCTCCATGAATTGTATAACCTGGACCACCAGTACCATTTCCGATAGGGCATCCACCTTGAATCATAAATCCTTTGATAACACGGTGGAAAGTAAGTCCATCATAGAATTTCTTTTCGATTAGATTTAAAAAGTTTTCAACCGTTTCTGGAGCAATCTCAGGATATAGTTCAGCTTTGATTTGATCTCCATTTTTCATTGTGATTAAAATATTTTTTGTTTCCATGTTTTAGTTTTCCTCTCTTATATATTGAATTGCGATACAACCAAGACCAGTATGTACGGCAATTACAGAACTAATATAGTCTATATGAATATTTTGTTCAGGTACACCTTTTTCGATAAAACATTTTTTAAAATGGTTGGCACCCTCTAAAAAATCTGAGTGAATAATATAGATATGCGTATGTTGAATATCAATATCATCCATGACTTTATCGATCGCATAGGCATCGGCTCTTTTTTCTGTACGAACTTTATTTAAAACATCAATTCTACCTTCTGTACTTTTATTTATATGTAAAATAGGATAGATCTTTAATAAACCCGCAAGTGCAGCAGCCATAGGTGTTAATCTTCCACCGCGTTTTAAATGTTGAAGATTTTTGACAAGAATCAATGAGTTGGATTTATCAATAGCAGGTTGAATAATCTTTAAAATCTCTTCTGAAGATTTATGTTTATCCACCAACTTCTTGATCCAAATCGAAACATGTTTTTCAAGTGCGCATGTTGCATACATATCAATGACATGTACTTTCATTTCGAGTTCACGTGCAATACTTTGCATGGTCGAAGCATTTGTAGATAATCCATTTGTCAAAGGAACGGCAAATATTGTGTCATAGTCTTTTTTTAGTTCTTCAAATAAATCATAAATTTTTTGATAGGTTGCCATGCTTGTTTTGGGCATTTTCCCCTTGGCTAATTCTTTATAAATATCTTGTGTTGAAATTTCTAATGTATCTTGGTATGTTGTTTCGTCAATTGTGATTTGTAAGGGAAGCAGGTAAATACCCAATTATTTTGCCTGTTCAAAAGATAGATTGGAACCTGTATCCGTTACGACGGCAATTTTTTCCATACTAGAATCCTCGAATAGTTTGAGCATCGATGTTTGTGATGATTTCAACCGCAAGTTTTACAGCATTATCATAATCTTCTTCAGAACAGATTCCAAAGGAAGCATGCGCAAAACGAACGGGAATACCGATAATGATGGTTGGAATGTTATAGCGGTGAGTAATTCCTGCATTGGTTCCTCCACCTTTTCTTACACTTTCCTGTACAGGAATATTTTTTTCATGAGCCAAATCAATCGCATAACGCATAAAACGAGGGCTTGTGATATAAGAACGGTCAAACCAACGTAACATTGGACCTTTTTTCAAGGCAGACTGAATCATGTAGTCTTGTTCAAATGTATCATCACTTGGGCATCCTTCAAAACAAATCGCAATGTTAGGATTTAAGTTTTTGATTGCTGTGTCCATGCCTCTTTCGCCGACTTCTTCTTGTGTTGTTAATGTGGCTTCAATGTTGTGGCTTACATCTTTTAATTGGTGTAGTACATCCATTACGGCTGCACAGCCTATACGACAATCAAAGGCTTTTCCTAAGAAAATCTTATGTGCTTCATCATATTTACATGTAACTGCAGGACACATGAAGTTACCTACAGATATATGAAATTCTTCTTTTACTTCTTGAACACTTGTTGCGCCTACATCGATTACTAAATCATCAAAATCTACTTTTCCATTACGCTTTTCTTCAGATAAGAAATGAACCGGTTGACTTGCGACAATACCCGAAATTTTTTCACCTTTGTCATTAAGAATCCAGACTTCGCCAGATACAATGTTTTTTGGATCCCATCCACCTAATGGTAAAAAGCGAATTGTACCATTTGGCTTGATGGCTTGCACAATAAAACCAACTTCATCGGCATGTGCATCCAAAAGAATCGTTGTTTCATGTTCTTTGTCTTGTTTAAAGTGCATATACGTATTACGCATTGTATCGTCATGAACTTCACAAATATCTTTGACATCTTCCATGGCTAGTGAAGATACTTCATCTTCCATGCCACTTGGTCCAAAGGCAGTTGAGAAGTCAATAATTCGTTTAATTTTTGAATTCATATACATTTCCTCCATAAATTTGTTAATATTATAGCACAGATACATATTTGTGGATGTGTTTCTGGTCATTTGAATGAATTTGTATTTGGACAAAGGACTAGAATAATTGTATCTTACCAAAAAAGGAGATTTTTGCATGAAAAAAATAATGTCAAAACTACATTTTAGAAGTATATATAAAACAATCGTATTAACTTTGATCTTATGCTTTGTCTATAACATTGCCTATTTAATGATGAGTGCCTCAGGTATGAATGTATATCTTAGACAAAGTCTAGAAGTCGTATTAAGTTTATTGTCGAGTTTAGGTTTCTATTTTATTTGCACAAAGATATGGAAGAAACAAAATTTTTGCGCATCTGCAATTTTGAAAGTATTAGTGCTACAAGGTATTTATATTTTAATTGTGAGTGGAATTCTTACAAATCTAGTGAATGTTTGCACAAATAATACAAGCTTAATGTTAGTGTTACAACTTATTAGTGCATTCTGCTTAGTTATGATGGTGCCATTCCAGTTGATTTTCTATTATGGATTGATTCACGATAAAAACTTAAAGGAATTTATTCCTTTTGCACTAAAAAAACACCAGAAATCCATGTTGAACTGGTATTGTACATTACTAATCTGTATTGTTGTGTTTGATACAATGTCTGGAGGTTTATTTAGTGCAGCACAAGGCTTTAATGCCCAAAGTATTTTAGTTGGATCTATGTATATGGGTAATCCTATGATATCTTGGATGATGTATTTATTCTTGGGAGTTAGCTTTAAGTCGAGTCTTGCAGCTATGTTTACTTATTTGTTTGTGAATTTTTTATTGGGCTTTTTCTATTGCATTCTTGAATTGAATTATGTTTCTTATGTAGGAAGTCTTTTAGATGCAGATTAATGAATTGAAAATTACCAGTCGAAGACTTGGTCTTTTAGTAAAGATGAATATCTTAACGGTTGAGGATCTATTGAAATATTATCCTTTGCGGTATGATACGGTTCAAACATTGCCCTATTCACAATGGAATGAAAAGGAAAATGTTGTATTCCAAGGCTTGATTTGTTCAAACGCAAGAATGATTCGCTTATCTAAGAATCGTTCGATGACTAAGTTTAAAGTCATGTCATGGAATGAAGAATTAAACATTACTTTATTCAATCGTCCATGGCCATCTCAGTTTGGCTTTGGCAAGACGATTACAATATATGGACAATATCAAGGGAATAATAATGTGGTTGCTTCTACTTATAATTTTAAACCTTTAGATCAACAATTAGGCTTACATCCAGTATATCCATTGATTGAAGGTTTGAAGCAATCCGATATACAGGCCATTATGAAAGAGGCCCTTAAACATGTGGATGTTTTGCCTCAAAGAGTACCACAAAGGTATATTGAAAAGTATAAGTTGTTAGATATATCTACGGCTTATAAATGGATTCATTTTCCAGAGAATGAAAAGCAGCTGCATGCCGCAATTCGTACATTGAAGTATGAAGAGTTTCTATGTTTTCAATGCGTAATGCAGTCGATGCATGAAAAGAAAGAAATTAAAAAAGCTAAGAAATTTTCTATGGCAACAGTAAAGAAATGGATTTCAGATCTTCCTTTTGAGCTAACGAAGGATCAGCTTTCAAGTATTGAGGATATTCTATATGATTTAAAGAGCACAAATGTCATGTTTCGCCTTGTTCAAGGAGACGTTGGATGTGGAAAAACAATTGTTGCTCAAATTAGCATGTATGCCAATCAGCTAGCTGGGTATCAATCGGCTTTGTTGGCACCAACCGAAATCTTAGCTCGCCAACATGTAGATAATATGCATAAATTAGGTTTAGATGCGACTTTATATGTTTCGAGTTTACCGGCTAAAGAAAAGAAAGAAGTTTTAACGAAACTTGAGAATGGAGAAATATTAAATGTGGTAGGGACACATGCTTTATTTCAAGAAAATGTTATTTTTAATAAATTAGGCCTTGTGATTGTGGATGAACAACAGCGTTTTGGTGTGAAACAAAGGAGGTCTTTATTAGAAAAAGGCAAATGTGTTGATTTTCTAATGATGTCAGCTACACCGATTCCTAGAACGTATGCGCATTTCTTATATGGAGATATGGATATTAGTTCGATTCATACAATGCCTAAAGGAAGAAAGAGTGTTGTCACAAAGTATTTTAAAACCTCAAGTATGTCGCCAGTTTTAAAAGATGTATTGAAATTTATTCAAGAAGGAAGACAATGTTATGTCGTGTGTCCTGCCATTGAAGAGAATGATGAATTTAAAATGCGTAATGTATTTGAAATTTATGAAGGCATGACAAAGACATTAAAAGATATACGTATTGGCTTGCTTCATGGAAAAATGACAAGTCAGGAAAAGGAAGAAACGATGGAGAAGTTCTCTAAACATGAATTGGATATCCTTGTTTCTACAACAGTTATTGAAGTTGGAATTGATGTGGCCAATGCGAGCGTGATGGTCATTTATGATGCGCATCGTTTTGGCTTAAGTACTTTGCATCAGCTTAGAGGGCGTGTAGCACGTGATAAAAAACAGGGGTATTGCTTCTTGTTATCGGCATCGAGTGATCCTCAGGCTATTGAACGCTTAAAAAAGATGGAAGAATTAAAGGATGGCTTTGAAGTATCCAATTATGATTTGCATATGCGCGGTCCAGGTGATATTTTAGGGATAAGACAAAGTGGTATGCCTTGTCTTGTGTTTGGTGATTTTGAAAAAGACCAGGCCATGATGGAAACGTGTATTCATGATGCGAAAGAAATCATACAAGATCAAGTGGATGTGGATTTGTTGTTGTATATTTCAAGAGCTATTGAAAGTGCACAGTATTTTGATTAGGAGTTTTATAATGGATAAACAGAAGATAGAGAATAAAGCTATATATTTTATGTGCTTATTGAGTATGATATGCATTCTTGTTTTGATTGCTTACTTCTTCTTTTTGCGTAATGTTGAAATTGATATTATGGCAAATGCGCAATATACGTATGTTGGAGAAAACGGGAATGCGAGTGTGACAGTAAGTGCTAAACAGGGAGATCTAAATCAAAGAACACAGGATTTTTTGAACTCTGTTCAATATGAAGTCAGTCCGAATACAGATTTATCAAATGGAGATACGATTCATGTAACGGCAACGTATGATGAGGCTTTAGCCAATCAATATCATTATCAGCCAAAAAGTGTTGAAACCGATGTGGTGGTTAAGGGGCTTGCCAATCGTTATAGTGCATTAGAGGACATTCCAAAAACATTGATTCAGGATGGGAAAGATGCAGCTATAGATTATGTAAAGGGTAATCAAGAATCTATATATACTATAGACGGTAAAGAAGATAAAGCACCTGGACTTGATAAAATGAAGATTGTCTATTCGGCTTATTTAAAATCGAATCAAAAAAATAATAGTGATCGATTTGTATATATTGTACAAATGAATTATGCCTCAGAAATTTTATATTACATGGTATGTATTCCAAATATTAATGATTCAGATTCGATAGATACGCATAATATCTATGGAGAAAAGGCGTATTTAACGCAAGATGAATGGAATGGTAAAGATTTTAGTGGATATGTAAATCGTGTATATTCATTAAAATATCAAATTGAACAAATAAATAAAGAAGTCAAATCAAATTGACTTCTTTATTTTAGTTTATTCATTAATTCTTCAAAATCTGGTTTTTCAATTTCATGAAATTCAATGGTAACACTATCGTTATCTTTATAACGTGGAATCAAATGAACGTGGAAATGGGTAACACTTTGTCCTGCAGCTTCATGCACATTACTTAAAATGTTAATGCCATCACAATGTAGAGTTTGTTCCAATTTGTTGGCAAGCTTACTAGCAACTTCAAATACATGGTTGCGTGTTTCATCTGGACAATTTAAAAAAGAATCACAGTGTTCTTTTGGGATTACAAGCGTATGTCCATAAGAAGTAGGGTTGATGTCTAGAAAAGCGATAACACTTTCGTCTTCATAGATTTTATTGCTTGGAATTTCACCATTAGCGATCATACAAAAAATACACATAAGTATACGTCCTCCTTATTAAAAATAATACATCGTTTTAGATAAAATGAAAAGCCAGACTAAGGGGGTGTCTGACTTTTCAATAAGGGGATAGAAAATAGTATGAATACCATTTACTGATTTCATACCGGCAAGGTCTTCAAACTCCTTGCTTGTATAGAAGTATACCATAAGTTGTGTCAAATAAAATGTGAAAAGTGTGGGAAAATATGTGATTTAACACAAAAGTAGTATTTTCACCCCACTTTTTTGCTTTTTTTGACTCATTTTACAAAATTGATAGTGCTTGCGAGTGCCAAAAATGGGAAAATTTGGATTTTTCGTGAATTATAAATATTGAGAACTAGTTTTATGCTATAATGTAAACTAAGTGGAGGTTTTGAGATGATTGTAAAAACCATTCAGGAAATAACAAATATGATGCATGCAAATGTGCATGGTGATATTGATGATACAAGAAAAATACATGGCGTTGTGATTGATTCACGACAGGTGACAAAAGATGTTTTATATGTACCAATTATTGGTCAAAGGGCAGATGGACATGTATTTGCCAAACAAACAATTGAAGATGGTGCTTTGATTAGTTTGTGGCAAAAGGATCATCTTCCATATCCGGATTTTCCCGTTATTTTAGTTGATGACACGCTTAAAGCTATGCAAGATCTTGCGAAAGCGTATTTAGATGAGTTACGTCCATTAGTAATTGGTGTAACGGGTTCTAACGGAAAAACTAGTTGTAAAGATATGTTATATAGTATTTTCTCACAAGAGAAAAAAACACAAAAAACACAGGGAAATCGTAACAGTGAAATTGGTCTTCCATTAACTATTTTTGACTTTGATGAAGATATTGAAGTTGCAATTTTAGAAATGGGTATGGAAAACAAAGGCGAAATTACGCAGTTGACTTCAATTGCACAGCCAGATATTTCTGTGATTACTTCTGTAGGTTCCGCTCACATGGAAAATTTGGGCGGTAGACTTCAGATTGCTCAGGCAAAATGTGAAATTTTAGAGGGATTAAAAGAAAATGGCTTATTCCTTTATAATCATGAAAGTGAAGAAATAAAACAGGTTCTTCCTACTTTGAATACAGAAAATAAGAAAATCGTATCTTTTGGTCAAGGTGGAGATGTTTCTATCACAAGTGATATTAAATATGATAAAGAAGGAATTGTTTTTAACTGCAATATTCTAGATGCACCTGTTCATTTACGTGCATTTGGTGATTTTCAGGCTATGAACGCATTACCGTGTATTTTTATCGCAAAGGCTTGTCAATTAAAAGAGGAATCTATTTTAAAAGGATTGGCTGATTTAGAAATGACAAAGATGCGTACACAGCTAATTCCAGTTTCAAATGCGTATATTTTAGATGATACGTATAAATCAAATCCAGAAAGTGCAAAGGCAGCTATCGATACATTGATGGAATTGCCTGCGCAAAAACATATTGCCATTTTATCGGATATGTTAGATCTTGGAAGTGAAGAAAAACAATTGCATTTTGATGTGGGCGAATACGCTAAACAAAAAGGTGTAGACGAACTATATTGTACGGGACCTCTTTCTAGAGAAACAAGTGATGGTTTTAATGGAAAGTGGTATGAAACAAAAGATGAGATATATGAAGCTGTTAAACCTTTGTTAGATCAAGATTGTATTGTTTTGATCAAGGGTTCAAGAGCTATGAAAATGGATACGTTAGTAGATGCATTTAGGGGGAAAAAACAATGAGTAAATTACGTTTAGGTGTCATATTTGGAGGACAAAGTAGTGAATACTCTGTTTCATTGCACTCTGTCGCTTCTTTTTTACGTCAGATTCATGCTGATAACTATGATATGACTTTAATTGGAATTAATAAAAATGGACATTTCTATTTATATAATGGAGATGTGGATTCGATTGAACATGATACATGGCAAAGTGAAGAAACTTGTGTATCTTGTGCATGGGTAAATGGTGGAATCATGCCTTTGGATGGTTCAAACAAAGTGATTGAATTGGATTGTGTATTCCCAGTACTACATGGAAAAAATGGAGAAGATGGATTGATTCAAGGATTGCTTGAATTGATGAATATTCATTATGTAGGCTGTGATGTAATGTCAAGTGCTATGTCAATGGACAAAGAAATTATGCATATTCTTTGTAAGGAAGCAAATATTCCATGTGCAGATTATATTTGTTTATACGCAAATCGAGAAAATCCTACATTTGAACAGATTCAAGAAGAGATTCCATTACCATGGATTGTTAAGCCATGCAATGCAGGAAGTAGCTATGGGGTTCATTTTGTGAATGATAAAGAAGAATTTGAAAGTGCATGTAAAGATGCTTTCTTCTATGATGGTCGCGGTAAGATCTTAGTTGAAAAAGTAATTAAGGGCTTTGAGATTGGTTGTGCTGTTATGGGAAATGAAGAAATCTTTACAGGATCAGTGGATGAAATTGAAATTAATGGTGGATTCTTTGATTTTGAAGGTAAGTATGAGATGAAGGGAGCAGCTATTTATTGTCCGGCTCGTATTGATGAAAAAACATTTAAAGAAGCACAAGAATTAGCTCGTAGAACATATATTGCGATGAACTGCTGTGGTATGGCACGAGTAGATATGTTTGTGACAGAAGATAAAGAAGTGATTTTAAATGAATTGAATACAATTCCAGGATTAACGGCTACTTCTCGTTATCCTTCTATGATGAAAGAAGCTGGAATTGAATTTGCGGATTTAATTGATAAGCTAATTGAATTAGCTATGCAAAGGACTATTGGAGCATGTTAGAAGCTTATAGTCGGGCTTGGACAGAAATCGACTATGATGCGATTGCGCATAATGTAGAAGAAGTTAGAAAGCTCGTAAAGAAAACAAAAATTATGGGTATCGTCAAAGCCAATGCGTATGGTTTGGGTGATGTCGCATGTGCTAAGGCTTTACAAAAATGTGGAGTGGATTATTTTGGTGTTTCGAGTGTGGATGAGGCATTGAACTTAAGAAATGCAGGAATTCAAGATAATATCCTAATATTAGGATATACACCTAGTATGCATTTTCACTATCTTCATGAACAAAATATTGTTCAATCTTTAGTTTCTATTGAGTATGCAAGAGAATTAAATGCGTATGCCAAGGAAAATAATGTAAAGATTCGTTGTCATTGTAAAGTAGATACAGGTATGTGCAGAACGGGAATTGTTTATCAAGAACAAGATAAACATATAGAAGATATTTATGAAGAGTATCATATGGAAAATCTATGCGTAGAAGGTATCTTCTCGCATTTTCCTGTGAGTGATTGCTTGGATGAAAATTGTAAATCGTTTACGACCAAACAAATTCAATTGTTTGATGAAGTTGTTGATTTATTGAAATCTCAAGGTATTGATCCAGGTATTCGTCATCTTCAAAATAGTTATGGAATTTTAAACTATCCAGAGCTGGAATATGAATATTGTAGACCGGGTCTACTTTATATGGGTGTGACGAGTGATGATCAAATTCCAATTCAAACAAACCCAGATTTTATTCCAATTATGTCTATGTATGCCAATGTTAGTTTGGTGAAATGGATATATCCTGGACAAAGTGTAAGTTATGGTCGTCATTTTGTGGCTGAAAAACCAACAAAAGTTGCGACAATGAGTATTGGATATGCGGATGGTTTACCACGTCTTTTATCGAATCAGGGATTTGAAGTGTTAGTACATGGCCAAAGATGTAAATTAATTGGAAACTTATGTATGGATCAATGTATGATTGATGTTACAGATGTAGATGATGTAAAAGAGGGCGATGTAGTATGTATCGTAGGTCATCAAGGAAATGAAGTCGTTACTGTTGATCAAATTAGTCGTACGGCTAAGACTATCAACAATGAGACACTAACTTCGATTTCTTCGCGTGTACCTAGATTAAAGGTGCGCTCATGAAAAGACAGTATGCATCGATAGATATTGCACGTTATGTTTCGGCTTTATTAGTTGTATGTATTCATACATTTCCTTTTTTAGAGATTTCTGAAACATTTAATACGTATTTTATTCATACTGTATGTCGTTTGGCGGTTCCGTTCTTTTTTACGACAAGTGGATTCTTCTTTTTTAGAAACTATGATTCAGAAAATGAAGATTTAAATGAGACTCGTTTAAAGAAGGCATTGATTCGTTTATTTCGAATTTATTTGATTTGGACAATTATTTATTTGCCATATACGATTTTTGATTATACGCACACGGGTTTCCATATTAAGTATTTATTTACATATGTGAGAGATTTTTTCTTGAATGGAAGTTATTATCATTTGTGGTTTTTACCAGCCTTAATGTTAGCGGACGTAATTGTGTATTGTTTGTATAAGAAAAAAGGCTTGAATTTCACATTGTTGATTACGTTTATATTATATTTTGTAGGTTATTTGATTAATGTATATACACCAATTTGGGAAAGTATTCCAGGTGTATCCTTCTTCTTTGGTTTCTTTACAAAAACATTGTCAACCGCAAGGAATGGAATTTTCTTTGGTCCTATGTTCATTGCGATTGGGTTATTACTTTCAAGAACGCGTCGCTTGCCTAAAAAGGTTAGCTTGATTGGTTTCTTGATAAGTTTTGTATTATTCTTTGCGGAAGTATCTTTATATCGTCATTTCGGTATTTTAAGAGATTTAACAAGTATGTATATTTGTTTGATTCCCGCTATTTATTTCTTAGTGAATTATTTATTAAAAATCAATATTCCATACCGTAAAATGTTTGCGATTTTACGTCATGATTCATTGATGATTTATACTTCACATATTTTGTTTGCCAAAATCTTTTTGGCATTGATGCCACATGCACATTTAGTTGTTTATTTCTTAACTTTGGCATGTGCACAATGTTTGGCAGGTTTTGTGACGCGTTATCAGGATCAATATCCGATCTTAAAAAAATTACTGTAAGCTTATGATTCGATTATTTCAGGTGAAATGTGCCAATGAAAATGAAATTGAGGCACAAATCTTAAAAAAACTGCGAATCCGTAAAGAAGACCTTTTGCAGTGGCACGTACATAGAAAAAGTGTGGACGCACGTCACCAGAAGGTCTTATTTTCGTATGTTGTAGATTGTAAAGTTAAAAATGAAAAGAAGCTTTTAAAGCTAAAAGATATTTCTCCAACACCCGATGAAACGTATCATCCAGTAATGAGTGGAAAACATGCATTATTGGCTAGACCCGTTGTTGTTGGGTTTGGTCCTGCAGGTATGTTTGCAGCTTTGATTCTTGCACAATCTGGTTATAAACCAATTGTTTTAGAAAGAGGATCAAAAGTGGATGTTCGTAAACAAAAAGTAGAAACTTTTTGGGAAAATGGACAATTGGATGAAGAATGCAATGTTCAATTTGGCGAAGGTGGTGCGGGTGCCTTTAGTGATGGAAAGTTGACGACAAGATCGAAAGATTCATTATGTCGCAAAGTTTTAGAGGAACTTGTTTCTTTTGGGGCAAAGTCTGATATTTTAATTGATCAGCATCCTCATATTGGTACAGATGCCTTCTTGGCGATTATTCTTAATTGTCGTGAAGAAATTGAACGTTTGGGAGGAACTTTCTATTTTGATACAAAGTTAGAAGATATTAAAGTGGAAAATGGTACTTTGAAACAAATCTATTTCAATCAACAATGGATAGATTGTAATGCTTTAATTCTTGCGACTGGACATAGTGCAAGTGATACCATTTTAATGCTTCATCAACATGGTATTCATGTCGAAAATAAACCGTTTGCGGTTGGTGTTCGTATTGAACATAAACAAAAATATATCAATGAGGCTATGCTTCATGAATATAGTCAAGATGAAAGATTGATTCCAGCACGTTATCAATTGACGTATACGGCATCCAATTCAAAAGGTGTATATACATTCTGTATGTGTCCAGGTGGCTATGTTATTCCAAGTTCATGTCAAAAAGATCAATTGGTTGTGAACGGTATGTCTTATGCGAGTCGTAGTGGAGAAAATGCCAATAGTGCATTGCTTGTGCAAATTAATGATTCGGATTATGGTAATGAATTGTTTGCCGGGTTAAAATATCAGGAAGACTTGGAAAAGAAAGCTTTTAAAATGGGACGCGATTATAAGGCTTGCGTACAGCTTGCGAAGGATTATTTAGAAAATAAAATATCAAATCAATTTGAATCCGTATTACCAACATATTCGATTGGTACAACGTTTTGTGATTTGAACGATTTATTCTCTAAAGAAGTCAATCTAGCCTTGCATGAGGCGTTAGAGCATTTTGAAAAGAAAGTGCCTGGCTTTGTTTCTGGTGGAGCCATATTAAGTGCTGTAGAATCAAGAAGTAGTAGCAGCGTGCGTTTAGTTCGTGATAAAGAATCTTATGTTTCGAATATTCAAGGTATCTATCCAAGCGGTGAAGGTAGTGGCTATGCAGGTGGCATTATGACAAGTGCTATTGATGGTATTCGTAGTGCCGAGCATTTGATTGAATACTTTGCCAAAGGGGAGTTTTAAATGAATATATTTGCTCCGAATTATTATGTTCAAAGTTTTAAAACTTTAAACATTCAAAAACTTCATGAAATGGGAATTCAATTACTTCTTTGTGATATTGACAATACGCTTGTGGCGTATGATGAAGAATGTCCAAATCAGGATGTGATTGATTTTATAAATAAATTAAAAATGAATGGAATTGAGGTTGCACTATGTTCAAATTCACCAAGTTCTAGAGGTAAGAATTTTGGTAAGCATCTTCCAGTTTCAAATACATATCCATTTTCTTGTAAACCATTTCCGTTTTGTTTTAAAAAGGCAATGAGAGACCATGGTCTAAAGGCAAATCAGATTGCGATATTAGGTGATCAAATGTATACGGATATATTGGGTGGAAATATTTGGGGGCTTTATACAATTTTAACGGCTCCTATTGCGATAAAGGATCGAAATATCACAAAAGTATTTCGTTTCTTTGAAGAATTAATATATGGTTATTTAGAAAAGAAAAAATTATTGAAGCGAGGTGACTTTGATGACTAAATATTGTAAGGGTTGTGGTGTTTTACTACAAAACGAAGATGAAAATGCATTAGGCTATGTTCCTACTTTAGATGCTTCTTATTGTCAAAGATGTTATCGCATTCGTCATTATGGCGATGTGACAATCAATATGCAGCAGGGAATTGAATCCAACGCAACATTAGAAAAAATCAATAAAATCGATGGTGTGGTTTTCTGGGTTGTGGATTTATTTGCGTTTGAGGCTAACTTAATTTCACGTTTGAATCAAAAACTTCCAGGTAAAGATATTGTGATGGTATTAACGAAGCGTGATGTCTTGCCTACAACTTTAACAGATGAAAAAATCATTAACTTTGTAAAGCATCGTCTTCACGAAGAAAATATTGTCGTAAAGGATATTGTGATTTGTGGTTATCTATTAAAGGAAAATGATAAATCTAGAGAATACTCATCACGTATTGTGAATGCGATTTTGAAATATCGTAAGAATCGAAATGTGATTTTTATGGGTGTTGCCAATGCAGGAAAATCCACTGTATTGAATCATTTATTGGCATCGAAAGATTTAACGACTTCTCAAAATCCAGGGACTACATTAGATTTAGTTCCAATTCCTTTTGAGGATTATACAATTTATGATACGCCCGGTATTGAGAATACGCATTCTTTATTAACGCATTTACAGCCTAAAGATTTAAAGACGGTCATTCCAACAAAACCAATTCGACCATTTGTTTCGCAAATCTTTGAGGATCAGTCCTTTGCGGCGGCAGGACTTGCTCGACTTGATGTGGTAGTTAGTGGTAAGGCAACAGTAGTTGGATATTTCTCTCGTTCTTTATCGATTCATAGAGGAAAATTAAGCAATGCGGATGCGTTGTGGCAAAAACATTTAAATGGCATGTTAGTGCCATGCGTAGATACATCCTTATTAACGATGCATACGTTCCATGCTCCTAAACTTGAGGGAGAAAAAATGGATGTTTGTATTCATGGTATTGGATGGTTCTGTATTAGTGGACAAGTAAAAGATGTATATGTAAAAGTACATAAAGGTATTCAGGTAACATTTAGAAAGGCGATGATTTAATGTTAACGAGTCAAAATAAAAAATATTTAAGAAAATTAGGAATGGAATATAGATCTTTATTCCAAATTGGAAAAGATGGTTTAAGTGATAATTTAATGGATACTTTATCCGATTCATTGGAGGCACATGAATTAGTAAAATGTAATTTATTAAAGACATGCCCAGTCGATGTGCGTGAGGCAGCTATTGATTGTGCAAGTGCAACAGGTAGTGAAGTGGTTCATATTGTAGGACATACTTTCTTGTTGTATAGAAGAAGTAAAGAAAACAAATTGGGGCTTAAAAAATGAGAATTGCCATTGTAGGAGGTTCTTTTGATCCTATACATGATGGGCATATTCAAATGGCCAATCAGTCTTTGCAGGGATTAGGTGTAGATGAAGTATGGTTTATGCCAACGTCTAGTACGCCTTTAAAAGATCATGATCTGACATTGGATCAAGAGCGTTTAGCTATGATTGATTTGGTGATTAAGAAAAACCAAAAATTTAAAGTTTGTACACTTGAACTTGAAAGAGCAGGTAAAAGTTATACATATGATACGCTAAAGAAATTGATTGAAATATATCCGGAACATGAATTTTATTGGATCATAGGAAATGATCAATTGATGCAGTTTGACAAGTGGCACAATTCGAATGAACTTGTGAAGATGGCTCATTTTGTATGTTTTGATAGGGATGGAAAGCTTTCTGATTCAAAGTATGATATTGCGTGTATGACAATGCCGGCAGTTCCAGTTTCTAGTTCAGAGATTCGAATGGGAAATAAGTTGAATTATTTGCCTGAAGAAGTGTTGCGTTATATCTATCGAAATCGATTGTATGTGAAGGATTTTGTGGCTTCTAGATTGACAGAAAAAAGATATAAGCATTCTTTATCGGTTGCCAAACTTTGTGAAGAGTTTGCGTTGAACAATGGGTATGATATGCATATTGCGTATTATATTGGTTTGTTTCATGATATAGCTAAATATATGCCAAAGGATGAAATGTTAAAATGGATGCAGAGTGTGTGTCCTGAAAACATGGAATATCCTGTAGCTGTATGGCATGGTTTTGTCGGGGCTGCTGTCACGAAAGATATCTTTTTAATTGAAAATCCAATTATCTATAATGCGATTTATCATCATGTATTAGGAACAAGTCAAGATCCATATGCGATGATGGTGTTTTGTGCAGATAAATTAGATCCTTTGCGTGGATATGATTCTACTAAATTGATTGAGATTTGTAACAAAGATATTAAAGAAGGATTTGATTTGGTGGTTCAACAAAATCGTGAGTATTTAAAGAGAGGATAAACATGGAAATTTTAGATATTGTAGTTCATGCGATCTGTGAAAAGAAAGCACAAGATGTACGTGTATATGATGTAACGAGTTTGACTCCATTTATGGATTCAATGATTGTTTGTTCAACTACAAATATTCGTCAGAATAATGCGATTGCACAAAACATTAAGGATCGTTTAAGAGAAGCTGGATATATGGGGGATATGCATATTGAGGGTGACTCTGGTTCAAAATGGCTTTTAATTGATTTAAAAGAAGTTGTAGTCCATTTATTTGTGAATGAAGAAAGGCAGGTTTATAATCTGGATCGTTTATATTCGGATGTTCCAGTAAAAACGTATGATTTATAATACATTGGCACATTATTATGATGCCTTAGTAAAAGATGAAGAGGCATCTAGAGAATGGGTATCTTGGATTGAGAGTGAACTTGCACCTTGTGATTGTTTAGAACTTGCGTGTGGTAGTGGTGAGATCACTGAGATGCTCGCAAAAAAAGGCTATACGATGACAGCTCTTGATTTGAGTGAAGAAATGGTGAAGCAGGCTAAGAGTAAAAACTTAGAGGGGTCCATTCAATTCTTATGTCAAGATATGCGTAATTTAAGTAATTTAGGATCTTATTCTGGTATTTTCTGTTTGTGTGATAGTTTTAACTATATTTTAGAGAAAGAAGAAGTTGATGCATTCTTTCATGAAGTCTGTCAACATCTAAAACCAAATGGACTTTTCTTCTTCGATACACATTCGTTAGATCGTTTAGATGAATTTGATTCGGAATATAATGAGACAGGTGCCTTTGAAGATGGTTGTCAATATCAATGGTCAATTATGGCAGAAGATGATTATGTATATCAGGATTTTGCGTTTTATATGAAAGACAAAGTGGTTCAGGAGCATCATATTCAAAGAGTATATGATCCAATATGGTTGAATGATACTTTGTCGAAATATTTTGATGTTTTAAAAGTCACAACGGATTTTGATATTGAGGGGATTGTGCCTGGTGAAAAGTATTTTTATGTATGTAGAAAGAAGGTACAAGAATGATTGGTATTGTAGCGGCAATGGATGCTGAGATTCATGAATTTGAAAAGCGTATGGACTTAGTAGATCATACGAAGACAATTGCGGGATGCACATTAACATATGGAAAATGGCAAGGTAAAGATGTAGTCTTATGTAAGAGTGGTGTAGGCAAGGCTTATGCGGCTATGTCTTGTACAATTTTGTGTATGCAAGGAAATATCGACAGCATTATTAATGTGGGTACAGCTGGTGGATTAACGCAGGATGAGCAAGTGTTGGATATTGTGATTAGTGATAAGGTTGTACAAGCCGATTATGATACAAGTCCATTAGATGGTCCTTCTGGTGTTGGATTGGTGTATAATAGTCATGAAAAATTGAGCCAAAGTTGTATTGAAGCGGCAAAGGCTATGCAGATTCGCTATCATGTAGGTACAATTGCTTCGCAAGACTTATTTATGTCTAGAGATGAGGATTTTGAAAAATTAATGAATAATTTTCCAGACTCAATTTGTTCAGAAATGGAGGCAGGAGCGATTGGTGCTGTTGCCACACAATTTAATATTCCATTTGTGATTGTGCGTTCACTAAGTGATGTTGTGCATCATAATGAAAATCCAATGGAATTTTCAACCTATGTTTCTAAAGCAAGTGCACAATCGGCTAAATTGATTGAAAACTGGTTGATGCGCATATAGTAAAAAGGAGGGGTAAGAATGGGACTAAAGCATAAGCGTAAAAGGCAGCATGGAACAACAACGACAATGGCATTGGTCATCATTCTTGTTCTTGTATTACTTTTGATTTGGTCTGAGTTTATTAGTGGACCGAATCGTGTTAAGGAACAGATTTATGCGCAAAGAATTGAAAAAATAATTAAACAAAATAAGAATATCCAAGGCTTGAGTGAGCATGTCTTTGATTACATAACATATCAGGGATATGATGACACGACTTTGTATTGGTACAATGCGAAGGCTGAATTGATTACTTCAAGAGATATTGAAACTTTGAATTATAAAAAGGCAAAACGCATTGCGAAAAAGAACTATAACATCAAGTGTGATTCGATTGCACTTGGATATGGCTACAACAATCCGGTATATGAGATTCGCGGATCGAATAAATTGATTTTATTGGATTATGATAGTTTTGAACGTGTTTATGAAAGGGAGATACGATAATGGCTGATTTTGATTTTAATGCACCTTATGTAGATCGTAGAACTTGGATCATTGATCATCTACAAGATTTGGTTTTAGAACCCAAAGAAATATTGGTCGTACTGTTGATTGATTTTTTCAACCAGCAGCATATTTCAATTGATCATGAATTGATTAGTGAAAAATTAAAAATCGGTGCGGATGAAGTGGAAGATATTTTTACGGAATTATCGGATAAAGGCTATTTGACTTTAGACTATGCGAATGGATCTTTGATTTTTAATATTGAAGGCATCTTTGAACTTTCTAAAGCCAGTGATACTTCCATTGATCGTTCTTTATTAGAGCAGTTTGAAATGGAATTTGCGCGTCCGCTATCTTCAACGGAAATGCAAAGAATTATTGATATGGCCAGTATGTATGAGGAGCGTCGTGTGATTTGTGCATTAAATGAAGCTGTATGTAATGAAGTTTGCGATTTAAATTATATTGAAAGAATTCTTCAGAATTGGCAACAAAAAGGTTTATCGACTGAAGATTTGGAGAATGGCAAGCGATGAATGCGAATGAAATTTTGAATGAAATGGAGAAGATTTTTCCCAATGCGAAGTGCGAATTGTATCATGAATCCCCATTTCAATTGATTGTTGCGGTCGTATTAAGTGCACAGACAACGGATGCGATGGTCAACAAGGTAACGCCAGCATTATTCAAGGCATATCCTACGGCAGAAAAGATGGCAGAGGCTACAGTTTCTGAATTAGAGCCATACATTAAAAGAATTGGTTTGTATCGTAATAAGGCTCGTTCGATTTCGAATTTAAGTAAAGATCTAGTTGAAAGATATCATGGTCAAGTACCTTACACATATAAGGATTTAATGTCTTTAGCAGGTGTTGGAAGAAAGACAGCGAATGTCGTTCGTAGTGTAGCTTTCGATATTCCTAGCTTTGCGGTAGATACCCATGTCAATCGTGTCAGTAAGCGTTTAGGTTTAGCTAAATATAATGATTCGGTTGAAAAGGTTGAGGAAAAACTAAAACGTAAAATCGATCGTTCAAGATGGAATCAAGGGCATCATGACTTTATATTTTTTGGACGTTATCTTTGTCATTCAAGAAATCCAGAATGTGAAAGATGTCCTTTTAAAAGCTTTTGTAAGAAAGATAAATATGAAAAATAATAGCACTACACTTGTAGTGTTTTTCTTTTTGTATTGTGATAAAAGATAAAATAATAAAGTTGACAAATAGTTGGTAGAGCAACCACAATAAAATTAATATAATGATGGTGAAAAGGAGGAAATATGTATTATGAAGGCAACTGTATTTATAGCTTATATTCTTTTGTTGATGGATTTTGTAGTTGGTGTCGCATTCATATACTTATTTGTATTGCTTTTTAGGACTTTAAGAAAATATATTAAATCTGAACCTGTTAGAAAAGAGAAAGCAGAAAGTGCAAAGTCACTTGGAGAAGTGATTAAAAGATATCGTACGCAACGCAAAATGACGCAAGAATTTGTGGCAGAGTCTTTAGGTGTTTCAAGACAGGCTGTATCAAAATGGGAAAGTGGTGCATCGGATCCAAGTACAACGAATCTAATGGCTCTAGCTAAGCTATTTGGAGTCACTGCTGAAGAAATTTTAAAGGAAGTTAAATAAATTCATTGTATAGTCGATGATGAAAAAGAAATATTACAACAATTATTGAACGATGAGTAAAGGAAGTATGAATATGAAGATTATTAAAGTTGCAGATGATGAAGAAAAAAAGAAAATCACAAGAACCATATTAGAAGCATTGCCTGAGTGGTTTGGAATTGTAGAAGCAAGAGAAGAATATATTCTTGATAGTGTAGGAAAAGATTTCTTTTGTGCTATGGAAAAGGATAAGGTCGTTGGTTTTTTATATCTTAAACAAACAGGTAAAGATACGGTTGAACTAGCTGTAATGGGTGTGTTAAAAGAATATCATCGTAAAGGAATTGGAAGAGCACTATTTGAATACGCAAAGGAAAGTATAAAAGAAAGTGGATATTCGTTTATCCAGGTAAAAACAGTGAAGATGGGAATGTATGAAGATTATGATTGTACAAATCGATTTTATATTTCATTAGGGTTTAAAGAATTTGAAGTGCTGAATTCGTTGTGGGTTGAAAACAATCCTTGTCAAATCTATGTAATGGGAATATGAGATAATATGAAGTGACCTCCTATTGTCAATACGTGGATTACGACTCATAATTGAATTGATTAAAAACACTTATGGTGTCGATGCCATAACACAATAGGAGGTCACTATGAAAAGTATATTATCTG
>NZ_VUMR01000028.1 GCF_009696075.1 Holdemanella porci
AAATCCTTTATATAGTATCCTGGATTTCTGATGTCTAAGCCAAGACTACTACGATATTCAAGATAATCGTCCGTATATTCCCAGCAATACTTCATCGTTCATCACCTATTACATCATTAAAACATAGTGTGCATTTTCTTAGACCTTCTACATCTAAATCAATATATTGTCTAGTTGATTTTAATGATTGATGGCCAAGTATTTGAGATACGGTATAAACAGATTGATTAGCCTTTATCATTTCTGTCGCAACCATTCTTCTAATCCCGTGTATTGTATTTTTACCACCAACCGTTACGCCTGCATTCATAGCTCTTCTTCTTAAAATATTATTTATCGATACGCCACTATTAAATCCTTGAAATGGAGCCAAAGATCTAATGAATAGCTTGTCAGATTTAGTGCAAGGTCTTCCATTCAAAACATAATCAGCTAATGCTCCACAAATATTATCATTAAGCGGCAATTTTAAGTAAGAATTGTTCTTTCCTTGAATGATTACGATTTCTTTATTTTTCCAATCAATATCAGAAATTCTAATATTAATGATATCTCCGGCTCTAATCCCTGTAGTGCAAGCTAATACGATAATTGCGTAATCTCTTTTACCCATGGCACTGTTTCTATCAACTGTATCTAGAATCTTCGCAATGTCGTTTACATCTGCGGCTTTTCTAATTTTTTCGTTTTTCACTCTATTCACCTTTATCAGATGTGAAATATCATCAAAAACAAGATTATTATCAACAAGACTTCGCATATATTTAGATAAGGCAGTAGCTACTTTATCAATAGTTCCAGGCGAAACTAAAGATACAATTTTTATGAACGATATGATGCACTCATAAGTTATGTCCTGATATGTATAAATTCCATTTTCTATCAAAAAATTCGAGAATTTATCAAGTGTCTTTTTTTCGAAGTTTATATTACGAAGATTTAAATCTCTAGTTTGAATATAGCGGTCAATGGAATCGGTAAAAAAATTAGTAATTGTGTTATCGTTTGACATTTTAAACTTCCATTCAAAACGTCCTGTTTCTACTACTTCTTCAAGAATTTTCAGACCTCTTAAACGTTTATTAAATGTGCTTTTACTAAATTGACCTGTTTCTAGGTAAGATTGATATATTTTTTCAATCTCTTCGTTAACAGATCTGTCATAATAATCTTCTCCAACTCGTTTATATTCTATTAGAATTGGATTGAAATGAGTTTCACGATACTGTTCTTTATAAGTATCATTTCCTAATGCATCAAAAAATGCATTCATAGCTGAATTAATAGCTTCAGTTATCAGTACTTTCATTATGATTACCTCCTGAAGCCATTATAAAAAAATTATCCCGAATTTTACTTGATTTTCTATAGTGAAAACCTGTTTTTCGGGATAATACATAATTCGGGATAAGTTCAATTATCCATAATTCTGGATAATTGAACCGCACGTACGGGTCTCGTATACGGCTCTACATTTATATCGAATCTAAAACGAATCACAAAATCTCAAGATAGTAAATAAGGGGATTGATCAAACCTGGTCTATCTCCTTTCTCTATGCCTAGAACAGTGGGAGAAAGAAAAAAATTCACGATATTCCCACTACTTCTCCTGTACCATCCAAGTCTAGAGTTAGCGCATTTAAATATATCTTCATGAGTAAAATTACTTCTGCATGCTTTATTTAGTTTCATAAGATTCTTGTATATGCGCAATGGTCTTTTCCATTGTTTAATGATGATACATCTCACTTTATGGCGTAACCACTGGCCAAATTTATCCAAGAATCCTTTGATACTTGAGATTTTAAAGTATTGTATCCAACCTCTGACCATTTGATCAATTTTTCAAATGTAACTGATAGAGGTCTTGAAACTGCATGTTTTCTTTCCATCCATTTCTGAATATTTGAGTACAGACGTTTCTTCCTATCTTTAGTAGGAGTACATTTCCACACTGCTTTAGCTTTGTAAAAGGTAAATCCTAAGAATTGACCTTTAGTTGGTCTAACCACTTTAGTTTTTGTTGCACTAACCTTCAAGAATAGTCTTCTTTCTAGCCACGATGTCACTGATTTCATTACACGGTTTGCACTCATTTCGCTTTTAACGAAAATGATACAATCGTCGGCGTACCTAGCGAAGCGAAGATTTCTAGATTCTAATCCAAGACTCCTGCTTGCAGATAAGCTCGTATCAAATGTAATGTTTTAATATCATTGACACGCTCTCTTAAGATTGAAATTAATTTATCATGATTTACAGTGTCGAAGAATTTCTCAATATCCAGGTCAACAATCCATTCATATCCATCATTTAAATATCCAAGCACTTCCTCCATTGCCATATGTGCACTACGATTTGGTCTAAAGCCATAACTGTGTTCACTAAATACTGGTTCATAGATTTCACTTAGCACTTGTAACATAGCTTGTTGGATTACTCGGTCGACAACAGTTGGTATACCCAATGGTCTTTGTTTGCCATTAGGTTTAGGAATATAGACTCTTTTGACGGGCATGGGCTTGTATTGTTTATTCAAAATTTTGGAAATTAGGTCTTCCTTATATTGATTAAACCATTCCTCAACCTCTTGGACAGTCATTTTATCCACTCCTGATGCACCTTTGTTCTTCTTGATCTTACGAATTGCTTTCTGTAGATTCTCTTCACCTAAAATCTTTTCAATCAATTCCATTTGCTGCTCCTCCTTCTATTTGTAAATTTATCTGGAAACATCCCAATTACCTTTACCATCTATGGTTACGTTCTATAGTTCTAGGTTATTCTCATATTCGGACTATCCAGACATTGCTAATAGAGATTTGCACTCTATAAACGTTTCAGTCCTTCAGTATTGCTACCTACTATGACTTCATCTGATTTCTCATGGTAAGCCTTTTTCGCTACAAGGGTACTATCACTGATTTTAAAGTATACTAAAATTCCTTGTCCATAAGACCTCCCGGGGTAAGACATAAGCCCTATTTCTTTCACAACGGCTTGATTTACTGTCTTGGTTTTACGTTTACCTTTTGGACTTCGATTTGTGAAGCAATCTCATCCACCATTTAGCCTCATCAAGTTTCTGTGCGTACGCTCAAAAGAATCGCTACACCACTTCCTCCACCCATGACATCACTACCAACGGCTTGTGGTTCACTACATTTGGCGGTAACTACCCATGGTTGGTTTATCTCCAACTGAGCTTATGCCATGCCCGGCACACTTCAAAAAGAGATATCGGATTTATTTAAACCGATATCTCTTTTTATATGGATAATCCACTAAATACATCCTTTGTTTTTTAGGCTATAGAAATACTCTTTATTTTTCATAAGTTCTTCAAATGATCCCTGTTCAACAATCCGTCCTTGTTTAAATACAAGAATACAATCAAACTTCTTTAGTGTTTCGTCAAAATATTTATGTGTTACATATAATACAGTTTCTTCTTTTAAATCCAATATTCGATTTTCAATTTCAATAGCCGTCTGTGCATCTAGACTTGCTGTTATTTCATCACACAAAAGTACCTCTTTTAAATGTGAGATTGTACGCGCAATCCCTATTCGTTGAACTTGCCCACCAGAAAGATTACTTCCATCCTCACAAATATTCTGGTCTAATTTAAATTCTGGTAAATCTACAAATTCCAAACATTTTAACAGTGTTTCATCTGTTTGTACAAGCTCCATATTCAAGTTATTTCGGATCGTGTCATCAAATATATGACTTTCCTGATGAATCATAGAAACATTCTTAGGACCCAAAACACTCACATTTCCTTTCTGAACTGGATAATATCCTAAAATTAATTTTAAAATTGTAGATTTTCCGGAACCACTCGGACCAACAATCGCATACTTTTTTCCCTTTTCAAATTTGAAAGATAAATCATCAATAACCATCTTACTTTCAGTATAGCCAAAAGATACATGTTCCAAATAGATATTTCCATCATAATTCGATACAAACTTATTTGCCTGTCCATGAGAATCGATAATATTCAGTAATTTCGAATTCACGTCCGACACCGACTTAAATCCAGCAAGATTGCTTGAAATATCATTTAAATTCGAAATAAAATTATTAGAAACATTTACAATTGGCATCATATATATCATATCTAAATGTCCATATAATATCATCAATCCAATCACCAACATGAAAATCAATTGAAAAGTGGCCGCAATACAATTAGCCCAGTTTCCCGTCAAAGATATTGCCATATTTACATTTCTTTGTTTATATTCCATGTTTTCAATCCATTCTTTTCCTTTATCCACGAACTGCTTTAGAACGCTCAAATCCAATATGATATCGAAATTTTGAAATATCTCCTTTAATTTTGAATTATATATACCTGAATAAGAAAACAATTGGTTCGAATACTTTTTCAATCTTTTTTCCATCATCTTCGGCACCAAAAGTGTTGCTACTGCAATCAAAACCATCATGAATCCTACAAATACATGGATGCGAAGAATGTATATTAAAATAATAACAGACACAATGATATCGACAATCATACTTAATATTGGATGAAAGTAATATTCATCTACCATTTTTATATCATTGGTAAATAGAGATAACTGATTTCCTATCTTCTCTTTTTTAAATGTAGAATACGATTGATTCATCAAACTAAAATAGAGATCTTCACCCAAATCTGTTTTTAATTTTTTCCTATAAGTTGACTTCATTATTGAATTAATAGAAGTCGTCATCAATGTATATACAAGGAATAAAACACTTGCAAAAAGACATGTACCTGCTTTTTCAAAATGATTATTAAATGCAACATCCGATATTAATTGGATTACATACGCCAAAAACAAAGGTACGACACCCGCAAATAAACTAGTACACAGTGTACCTATAAAATATTTTTTATTTTTCAATATATATCGACACATTCTCATCCATACCCTTCTTAGTTTAAGAGTATATACCTATCACATCTCGTTATCTTTCTTTTTTAACAATTAATTTTAACAATTGATTCTTCTATACATATATGAAAAATGTTAAAATTAAGTGAATTATGAAGTGAGAAATACTATGCATTATTTAAAGATCAATGATTCCGATAAAAAGAAAATTGGATACCTAATCCATCTATATCGAACTCAACAATTTAAACATCTATCGCAAAATTCTTTTTTGTTAAATGAGTATAATGAGCCAATATGCACTCGACAAACACTTAGTAAAATAGAACAGGGTGTTATTATTAAAAACGATTCTATTTATGAAGAATTACTAAAAAAGGTGAATCTAAAATTCAATACGGATTATTGTATTGAAGAATTCCTGCCAACTTCCATTTTTTCTGATTTATTAAATGCTTGCGATTATTATAATTTAGAAAAGCTTATATCCATCTCTGAATCCTATGTAAAACAATTAAATCCATTCAAAGAATACATTTTCTTTCATGAATACTACGAGTGTTTCAAATGGATCTACACCTATTATTCCTCATTTGAACTTCCGACTCTTCAAAGTACTGAATATATTATCTTGCTAAAAAACATTATCAATTCTAACCTCTATGAAGTCATGATGGATCTAGTTTTTAAAAAACGAACAATTAGTGGAATTTATGATTTTTCCTACTTTGATTTTAAAAATTCAAACAGCATGATTAATCGTGGAAACCATATGATGATTTTATATAATCAATCCAAATTGTCTGAAATGCTTGATTATTGTCAAGATTTAGAAGAGGAATATTCCAGTAAAAACAATTACATTCGTCTTCTCGACATTTATTCTCTAAAAGGATTTGCCTTTTCAAATACAGAAAAAGAAAAATTTGAAAAATTAGTTTCTCAAATAAATCATACAGTAGAAGCACACAATTCAAACATACCTGAAATTAAAATATCTCAACTTCTAAAGAATATCGGCCTACAAGCCTTTAGAATTGATATGTACAATATAGCCATAAATTATCTTGAACAATATATAGCTATGGATTCACCTTATGCGAATATTGTAGGTATCGATTTATGCATTTCTTATCAAAAGACGAATAAAATCGATCAACTTAAATCCTTTATACAATCCAAAGAAGTATACAAAGGTGATAGCCAATACGAAAATCTTTTGAACTACTTCATTTTGAAATATAAATATCAAACTGACAATGATGAACTATCCTATTTTATAGTGAATATAGTACCCATTATAATCGATAATACTATGGGGAAATATAAACAATTCTTTTATGAAGAACTAAGTATGCTTGTCGAACAAACCAAGCGTTATAAAGACTTGAAAACATATTTGGATTCAACCAGTGATATGTTACCAATTTGAAAAAGCGGAAATCGAACGAGTAATTATTTATCAAACTAATAATAATATTAGATATAAAATACACATTCAATTTCTCATCAGGAACATACTCTCTATATTATTGGTATCAATTTGGTAGCAAAGTAACCTATAAACGCATAAAAAGTGCCTTATATAAGGAACTTTTTTTCATTTTATCTCTACTCAAACTCGATTGTATTATTTTCCCAATAATCGAAAATATGCCCTTTTTAGTCCTTGTTTACAGGTACAATTCCATCAAAACAGGGCTTTTTCCCATGCGTCTACAAAAAATGTTTTCAAAAATGTTTTCACGGAATTGGTTTTGATGCGATTATTGCGTGTCATGAAGATCAAATTACTTCTTAGGTAGATCTTCAATTCATTATACTAAGTGATTAAATTATTACTGCTGAATCAAATAGAATCCATTATGGTCTTAACTAATTTATACCATCTATTCAGAGTTATAGATAAATGTTATACTCTAGGTGATTTTAGATAAATTGATTTATATAAATCGGAATTTGAAAGGAGAACTAGATATGGGCTTATTTGATAAATTAAAAAAGAAAAACACCAACGTTACTTTCATTGAGAATGCAGGTGGAGTTATCATCACAAAATCAATTTATCAGAGAACTTCTAAATTAAAATGGCTGTTTCGAGAAGAAAGTGTAAATCCGTCCGATAATGGTTGGCGAGCAATCGGAGATAATGATACACAGGAATATATAGATAATCCAGAAAATTCTATGATAGTAGATTTTAACACTCTTGCAAATATTGAACCAGCAGTTTTATTAGTATATGATATGCCAGTTGGTACAGAGTTAGAGTTTTTCTTCGATGATACTGGTAGATATTTTATTGATACTAATACAGGAAAGCGAATTAAATAAAAATAGCTTAGAAAATTCCAGTTTTTCTATCTAACAAAATAATCATAACTCCTTTTACATATCCACAACTAGCTGGTGGTTATGGGAAAGGAGTTTTTATTATGTCCAAATGCAAAGTTATTGCAGTAGCTAACCAGAAAGGTGGCGTTGGCAAGACAACTACAACAGAGAATGTTGCCATTGGCCTGGCTCGTAATGGCAAGGAAGTCCTGATTGTTGACTTTGATCCACATGGTGATCTTACTGTCTGCCTTGGTTGGAAAAACAATGATGCATTAGAGAACACCGTTTCAACTATGCTTGATGATTACATCAATGATAAGGATATCAAATATGCCTCTTTGATTCTGAAACATGAAGAGGATGTAGATGTAATACCAGCAAACATTGAATTAGCCGACTTCGAGATGCGTCTAGTATCTGTCATCAACCGGGAACAGGTTTTAAGTAGTTGCCTTGAACCATTAAAGAATCGATATGACTATATTCTGATTGACTGTCCCCTTCTCTTGGCATGCTTACAGTAAATGCACTATCGGCTGCAGACCAGGTATTGATACCGGTACAGGCCCAGTGTTTGCCTGCCAAAGGAATGGCCAAGCTTCTTCAGACAATAAGCAAGGTCCTGCGCAAAATCAACAGCAATCTCACCATTGCTGGAGTGGCTATTACCTTGGAAGATATGAAGACAAATCTGGCTAAAAGTACAATAGAGACGATCAGGGATAGTTTCGGCAAGAACATCAAGGTATTTGATTCGGTTGTTCCGGTTGCTACAAAAGCCGGAGAAGCTTCCATTTCAGGCAAGAGCATCTATTCCTATTATCATGAATATATTCAAAAAAGAAATTTACAATCCTTTGATTAATCTAGATAATTACCGGAAATGAAATTGTCATTGATAAATATGTTGTATTCGACATATTGTATAAGTAGGAAGATAGCAAGCTAAATATGATAAATATCAAATTTTATAACACCGAGAGTGGTGAATGTCCTGTAGCTGAATTCATTCTCTCTTGATTCAAAGATGAAAGCGAAAGTACCGAGAACCATCGATTTGTTGGAGAATAACGGTCCATTTCTAAGAGAGCCTTATTCAAAATATCTGGAAGATGAAATATTTGAATTAAGAATCAAACAAGAAAACAATATAACAAGAGTTCTGTATTTCTTTTTCATAAGTAACAGGGCTATTTTGATAAATGGCTTTATCAAGAAAACACAAAAGACGCCTAAGAATGTGATTGAAACTGCTAAGAAATACAGAGAAGATTATCAAAGGAGGAATCAAAATGATTAAGTATGAAGACTTTAAAAAAGAAACCTTAATAGACCCTGAAGTCAAAACTGCATATGATGAGCTTTCTTGTGAATTCGACATTATCCAGGCAATGATTGATACCAGAAAAAGCCAGCATATGACACAGAAAGACTTATCAAAAGCAACTGGCATTACCCAAGCCGATATCAGTAGAATTGAAAATGGTACAAGAAATCCAAGTCTGGCAATGCTTAAAAGACTGGCTGCTGGAATGGGTATGAGCTTGAAGATTGAGTTCGTGCCTCTTCAGAAACAACAAGCAAAGAACTGGTAAATATAAGATTCAAATAAACGTTAGCAATCGCTAGCGTTTTTATTATGTCTTTATACTACAACTCAAAAAAGAAAGAAGGTAGAAAATGAACAAGCAGTTTGATCTGTTCGTGAAAATGAAAATCAAGGAACTGAGCGAAAACATTTCACGAATGACCTACGCCTATATCAACCCGGATACCAACCAACCGACCGTCGTTCCAGCCAAGCACTACAAGGAAATTTTGGATCAGCCAGTGGAAGACATGGTCAATGATCAGGTAAAAAAGGCAGTTTCTCAACATCATGTTCAAGCAGATGAAATCATTAAAGGAAGAGGAACCGATACTGTTCTATGAAACATTGTTGTTGATGGATATGAACAAGACACTGGATTCATTGGAACTAAATGAAGAAGCAACTATCAAGGTAACAGTCCAGGAACTTGTTGAAGATGAAAAGTTCTGAAGAAGAAATTCCATCTGATTGATTCCGGGCATCTTGATAAGTACGAGGATACGAAAAACAATTACGAACTTATGGCTTCCCTATTTAGCCAGGGGCCAGCTGACAACGCATACAAATCCACTAGCCATAGTGGCAGCTATTCCACCAACTACCAGCAGACCGGCAAAGAATTATTGACACCGGATAAAGTCCGTCTTTTGAACAATGACTACGGACTTCTTATAAACGGCTAGGTGAACAAAACAATAAAAATGATCTATAGTTTTGTACAAAGGATAAAATAAGGACGTATCAGATCTTCGTTGTAATGAACATTGATTTCAACAATCTTGACCATTCACTCGAGTTCACTCAAAGCAGCTGTCGTTCCAATAATGACTTCCAGGCATTCGTTTCAAGCACAATAAATAACAGCCTGTATCGGACTGGAGCATCTGTTTCAAATGATGATGAGTTGATGACTTTGGTAACATGTGACACAAGAGATGGAAACAAGAGGATCGTTGTCATTGGAAAGAAGGTTGCATAAATGTATATGCTTGCAATTGCTTGCAAATATATATATAATGATAGTACAAAAGGAGTTGATTCTATGAGTACTTCACCTGTTTATGCTCGTATTGATACAAAATTAAAGGAAAATGCCGAAAGCATTCTGTCTAAATTAGGAATTACGCCATCTAGTGCCATCCAGATGCTATACAGCCAGATTGTTCTGACAAACAGTCTGCCACTGGATCTAAGGCTCCCTGTTTCAAAGCCAACTTCCATCGGTGATATGACTCGTGATCAGATCGATGCTGAGCTTACAAAAGGTCTTAATTCCCTTCAGAAAGAAAGGACATATACTCCAGAAGAAGTGGATGCGATTCTGGCAAAAGAATTCAACATATGAGCGAAACATATACAATCAAATATTCAACTAAAGCAATAAATGATCTTAGAGACATCTATTCATATATTGCTTTTAATTTACAAGCTCCTGAAACAGCGGCGAAAATGGTAAGGCGAATACGAAATTCCATCAAGGAACTAGACTTCATGCCTGAAAGAAACCCAATATTAGATTGGGAGCCTTGGAATTCATTGAATACACATAAAATGCGTGTTGGAAACTATCTGGTTTTCTATATCGTGGATCCTTTGCAATCAAGTGTTTCAATTGTTCGTATCGTCTATGGAAAAAGAGATATTGCCAAAGCATTAAGCGAATAATTTACAAGCATCAGCAACCGCTGGTGCTTTTCTTTTGGATGAAAGGAGGTCTGAAATGGGATACAGAAGCGATGTAAGAATCATTTTATCAATTGACGGCTTCAACGAACTTTCAAAGCATGTAAAAGAATATCTTAGACTGAATAAGCTGAATGATAACTATAATTACCTGAAATACATGGATGTGGTACACCGGACAAAGGATGCCATCTATTTCGGTTGGAATGATATCAAATGGTATGAAACCTATGACGGTGCCTTCCCTATCATGAGCGGTCTTAAGAATCTACAGGAAAACCAGCATTCCTACCGTTACATGCGCATTGGTGAAGACTATGGCGACGTCGATGAATACTTCTTTGACGAAAAAGAATGATGAAAATATCGATCTTGAATATCCATCAATGATCAGAAGATTTGATGACAAATATGTATTTCGATGCATGAACAGATCAAAAGAACAGGAACGATGAAGAAAGGATGTGAATAAGTGACAAAAGAAGAAAAGACTAAACAGGCTTTTGAGATGATCGAACAGGGTGTCAAGGATGTTTACAGTTCAGACAACTTCAGTAAATATCTTTCCTGCTGTTCCAGGTTTCATAGCTATTCATTGAACAATACCCTATTGATACTGGCCAGAAACCGGATACAACACTGGTAGCTGGATACAAGGCATGGCAGCACAACTTCAACCGTCATGTAGATAAAGGTGAAAGAGGGCTGATAATCCTGGCACCAGTAACAAGCAAGATTACCCAACTGATGGATAAGGCTGATGAATATGGCAATCCAATACTTAAGTGTGTCTAAAATCTAATGTAAAGATCATAATGTCATTGACAAACCCTAAAACACAACGCAAACAAGAAAAAAAGAGCGGTAACGCTCAGTGATTTCGAAAAATCTACTTATTCGTTACAGCTCCTTCTTGATATGCCTTACTATTCGAACTCGATTGTTCCAGGAGGCTTACTAGTAAGGTCATACATTACACGGTTAACCCCACGAACCTCATTGATAATACGAGACATAACTTTATTTAATACTTCATATGGAATCTGAGCTGATTCTGCAGTCATAAAGTCAATTGTATTAACGGCACGTAAAGCGATGGCATAATCATATGTTCTTTCATCACCCATAACACCTACTGAACGCATATTTGTCAATGCTGCAAAGTATTGACCGATTGAACGATCCAATCCAGCATTTGCGATTTCTTCACGATAGATGGCATCTGCATCTTGGACGATTTTTACTTTTTCTTCAGTAACTTCACCAATGATACGAATTCCTAAACCAGGTCCTGGGAATGGTTGTCTGAATACTAAGTATTCAGGAATACCTAATTCTAAACCAGCTTTACGAACTTCATCCTTGAATAAGTCACGTAATGGTTCAATAATTTCTTTGAAATCTACGTGATCAGGAAGTCCACCGACATTGTGGTGAGATTTAATTACAGCAGATTCTCCACCTAAACCACTCTCAACAACATCTGGATAAATCGTTCCCTGAACTAAGAAATCAACTTTTCCAATTTTCTTAGCCTCTTCTTCAAATACACGAATGAATTCTTCACCAATGATCTTACGTTTTGCTTCTGGTTCTTCAACACCCTTTAGCTTTTCATAATATCTTTGTTGAGCATTTACACGAATGAAGTTTAATTCATATGGACCTTCTGGGCCAAATACAGCTTCTACTTCATCCCCTTCATTTTTACGAAGTAAACCATGATCAACAAATACACATGTTAATTGGTTACCAATTGCTTTTGATAATAATACAGCTGCAACAGAAGAGTCTACTCCACCACTAAGGGCACATAAAACTTTTCCATCTCCAACCTTTTCACGAATAGCTTTAATTTGTTCTTCAACAAAGTTATCCATTCTCCAATCACCACAACATCCACAAACACCACGAACGAAGTTATATAACATTTTTGAACCTTCTTGTGTATGTAATACTTCTGGATGGAACTGAATAGCATATAATCCTTTTTCTGCATTTTCACTTGATGCACAAGGACAGTTATCTGTATGAGACGTAATTTCAAAACCAGGTGCTACCTGTGAAATATAGTCAAAGTGTGACATCCAACAAATTGTTTTCTCAGACACACCCTCGAAGATTTTAGAAGAAGTCTTATCAACAAGAACTTCTGTCTTACCATATTCACGGTGATCTGCTTTTTCTACTTTTCCGCCCAATACATGCATCATCAATTGTGCGCCATAGCAAAGACCAAGAACTGGGATACCCAATTCAAATAATTCCTTTGAATATGTAGGTGAATCTGCCTCATAACAACTATTTGGTCCTCCAGTTAAGATAATTCCTTTTGGATTCATAGCTTTGATTTTTTCTAAATCTGTTTTATATGAATAGATTTCACAATATACATTTCACTCACGAACACGACGTGCAACCAACTGATTATATTGTCCTCCAAAATCAAGAACAATGACTAATTCTTTTTTCATTACGTCCTCCTATTAATTTCTCAACAATATTATAAAGTAGCTACCAATTATTTACAACGCTTTAAATAATCAATTACTTCATTTAAATCCTTACAAGATTCTTGGATATACTCCTTCATTTGCGCATCTGGCGCAATCTGATCTTGAATAAAAATGGAATGCATTTTCGCATTGGCTGCTGCCATAATTCCATGCTTACTATCCTCTAATACTAAACAGTTTTCTGGTGTTACATCTAATCTTTCAGCTGCTGCCAAGAAAACATCTGGAGCCGGTTTTGATTTATATCCCTCTTTAGAAGATACAATCACATTTGGGCTTACCACAAAACCCGCATGCGACAAGAACTTTTTAATAGCCTGAGGATGCGAACTTGAAGCCACCGCATAAGGAATCTTATTCTCTTCAATATACTCAATTAAATTCTGTAAACCAACCATATTGGCACTGCCCGGCTCTTTAAAATATGTAAAGAAATAATCCACACGCTCTTCCTGAATTTCTTCCATAACTCTTGTCACACCTGGATACATTTCTTCATAGAGTGCAACCTTTCTTGAATCACAACCAATTAAAGGTTCTGGAAAATAGTCTGGACAAGAAACGCCTAATTCTTTAGCCTTCTCTTTAAACTCATCCTTAAACATCTTTTCCGTATTAAACATCAAACCATCCATATCAAAGATAACTGCTTTAATTTGTGGCTTTCTAAAATACTCAATCAAACACTGCGTACCCAAATCACTCATGCCACGATCCATTAGATCCACATATTCTTTGATGACGCGATTTACACCATACAAAGGAAAATTTGCCTCTTGTACTGCAATTTTTAAATCCTTCACAAAATGTTTCACATAAAAACCAGGCGCATAATCATTCTCTAACATCTTCTTACCTTGGAATTCCAATTGTTTAGATCCAGCAGCTCCATTACGCAAGAAGCGATACACAAAAGATTCATCCACATCTTTACAATTCAAATACGACATGGCCTCACAAATACCTTGTAATGTATTCGCAATCATAATTTGATTGGCCATCTTGACATGTTGACCACAACTCGCCTTGCCACAATACTCAATTTGTGTTCCAAACGCTTCAAAGATTTCTTTATTCGTTTCAAAATCCTCTTTATCTGCACCAACCAATACAGTTAGAGTACCATTTTTAGCTCCCGTATCTCCACCAGTCACTGGCGCATCCAATACATGAACACCCAATTCTTTTCCTTTTGTATACAATTCTTTGGCAAGTTTTGGACTTGAAGTCGTAAAATCAATACAAGTTTTACCCGCATCAATACAACTAAAAATCACATCATATACTTCTTTAACATCACTAGGAAAACCGACCATTGTACAAATCACATCTACATTGGATGTCAAAGACACAATCGATTCTTCTAAAATGGCACCTGCATTTTTAGCTTGTTCTACCCTTTCTGGATGTCTTGCGTACACATGCACTTCATAACCCTTATTCAATAAATGAATAACCATTGGCTGACCCATAATGCCAGCACCAATCCAACCTATTTTTCTCATTTTACTTTCTTCCCTTCACTAATATTGGAGCGGATTGCACCGCAATAAATTTCACAACTTCAAATATAAACTTAATTTCTTCTGCATTCAATTGACGAATCTCCTTAATTCCAGACAATGCCTGTTTAAATGAAAATTCAGTTAAATCCGCAATCGTATAAATTTCCATACGATCAAATAATTCTCCAATCAAATGACAATAACGCTCTTTTTCTTCCAGTGGACGATCCATTAATAACTTATTTACATACTCCAATAAATCATCACTCTCTTTTGTGAGTGCGTCACAATAATTAAAGTCTTTTACATCCACACTCCACATAAGCGTATCATGCTGAACTAGACCAGAACCTTCGGCATCCAGGATTTTCGTTTGTTCTCTATGATCTAAAACACGACCCACAATGCTATCCTTAGGAATATAGTTTGTGATCTTAGATACATCCTCATCACCTTGCCAAAAACCATCCGCAAAGCCAGGCCCATCAAAACTTTTCACACCTTCAATATGTCCCTGTAGTTTTGGATTTTTTAAATAGGCATACATAGCCAGATTTCCACCCTTTGAATGCCCCGTCAAATACATCCTTGGATAGACTTTTTTCTTTTTCAACCCAAACAAATAACTCGTTTCAGGAATATCCGCAATTGTTTCTTTGACATAATCCTTCGCCAGAATTTGACAAGGAAGATCCTGCCTATAGGTCATCATTAAATTTTCTTTCCAACCCGTAATACTACCATCTGTACCACTAAAAGAAAGTACGAAAGATCCATCTGGCAACACAAGTGTTACCACACTAAATTGAATCACATCTTCATCGCTATAGACTTTTTTATAGTTTTTCAACTTAATATTTCCATAACGAATCGTATCTTGCAACACATCAATCAAATGTGGAAGATTTTTTGAAAATGTATACTTACTCTTTAATTCCTCTTCACTATATAAAGAAAGATATTTACGACATGCTTCTTCTAAAGAAACCTCGTCCTTTTCCACAATGCCATCCCAATCCACATAAGATAAATCGGCACATACTAACATATCCACCTCATTAAAGGGACGAACAGAAAAGTCGATATCTCTTCTTAAACGTACATAATTTAATAAGTTTTCCATAGTAAACCTCACTACAACGATTTTACAATATACAAAAGGATTAGCCAAATGACTAATCCAATTTTTTCGATAAATTTATATAATGTTGTGCATTTGAAAGAATGTCAGAAACCTGAGATTCTGAAGTCTTCTTAATAATCTTAGCTGGTACTCCAACCACAACACTCTTTTGTGGAACCACCATATTTTCAGGCACAACACAACCAGCACCAATTATACTATGGCTTCCAATACAAGCTCCATTTAAAACAATAGCTCCCATACCAATAAGCACCTCATCCTCAATCGTACAACCATGCACAATGGCCCCATGACCAATCGTGACACGATCACCAATTTTTAATGGACAGCCACGATCCGTATGCAAAACACATTGATCTTGAATGTTGGTTTCTTGCCCAATTTCAATCATTTCTTCTTCACTACGAATCACAGCGTTATACCAAACGCTTGAACCTTCACCAATTGAAACATTACCCAAGATGGTTGCATTACTTGCACAAGCATATTTTTTTATTTCTTCATCCAATCTTCTACAAAACCAAACCACACCATGCCACGCACCAAATTTCATACCACAAGAAGGTAATGCCCCATACATAGTAAAGCCATGTTTTTTGTGAAAGGCAATACTTTCTTCATTCGAATCTGTAATACATGAAATGATCCAACGCATGTTTAATTTTCTACAATCCACTTCAAGCTGATCTAACATTTTTGAAGGCAAGCCATAATGTTTTCCTTCTTTAAAATAAATGGTAAGTTCTACACAATACTTATACGCCTCTTTAGAAAAAGCCGGGTGTACATATCCATAGCCAATTAGAACATCATCATTAAGTGCGACATAAAATGGATTTGTCTTTGAAATCTCCATCATATGTTCTTTAAATACATCAAAAGAATCTGGCACAAGATCAAATATAGCTGTACTTTTCTTTACATAATGTACATAGATTGGATATATACTTTCTAAATCTTTTTCTTGAAGTAAACGTAACTCTTGCATAAAACCTCCTATTGGATTTCTAAACTTGAATCGGCGGTTAAACTCGCATCCCCTCTTCTTCCAGAAAGATAGGCGATGGTTCCTGCAACACCAATCATGCTCGCATTGTCTGTACAACAATACATTGGAGGTACAGTAAATTCAACTTCCGGATATTCATTTCTTAATTCTTCTACCTTTTCACGAAGTCTTGAGTTGGCACTTACTCCACCACCTACAACGAAATGGCGAATATCTTTATGATTATCAAGTACAGCTCTTACTCGAGAGAAAATTTCATCCAATGCACATTCTTGGAATGAACAAGCCAAATCTGCCATATCAAATGTCTTGCCCTGTCTTTCCATACGCTTTGTAAATTGTAGAACACTACTCTTCAATCCAGAAAAACTAAAATCATAACGACCTTGTGTCTTCGGTTTTGCCAGTTCATATACCGGCTTACCTTCTTTTGCCAATTTATCAATTTTAGGACCACCAGGATATCCAAGACCCAACACACGAGCCACTTTGTCAAAGGCTTCTCCAATCGCATCATCCTGTGTTTCTCCTAAGATTTCAAAACTTGTCTCATCCTTCATATAAACAAGTTCCGTATTTCCACCAGAAACAACAAGAGCCAATACAGGATATTTCATATCCACCACTAATTCATTGGCATAAATATGCCCTGCTAAATGATGTACAGGAACTAATGGTTTGTGGTAGGCAAAAGCCAAAGTCTTGGCGGCTTGCACACCAACGTGTAAACATCCAATTAAGCCAGGACCTTGCGTAACAGCAACCGCATCCACATCTTCCATAGTGATATTGGCATCCTTCAATGCTTTTTCAATACAATACGAAATATTTTCTACATGAATACGACTCGCAACTTCGGGTACGACCCCACCAAATTCTGTATGCACATCAATTTGACTTGCGACCACACTTGATAATACTTCCTTTTTATCTTTGACAACCGCAACGGCTGTTTCATCACAACTACTTTCAATTCCGATAATAATCATATAATCCTCCTACAATGCCAATGTCATCACAATAGCATCTTCTCCATCCGGATAATAACTCTTACATACATTGACTTGAATAAAGCCCATTTTTTGATATAAATTCAAGGCTGCCTCATTACTAGCACGAACCTCTAATGTCATATATTCACAAGCCGCTTCTCGAGCTCGATCAAATAAATGCATCATCAATTCTTTACCATATCCTCTTTTTCTTAAGTCAGGATCGACTCCAATACGAGCTAGTTGCGCCATTTCAAAGGTTTCCCATAAAAAGGCGTATCCAACAATTGTATCTTCATCTTCTAAAATCCAACCATGAGAAAAAGGATTCTCATTCAATTCATATAAACAATCTTTTTCTAGCCAAGGCTGTTTAAAACAAGCTTGTTCAAGTTCTAAAACACGAACAAGATCCGTGTCTTTCATTTCTTTAAAGATCATGCTTTATAAGCATCACTTTCTTTTAAATATTGAGGAACTAAAGCATGTACATTTTCAATTGTACGACTTGGTACCTCCATAAAATTCTTCAAGAAATCACAACTTGCAGCTTCTTGATTCACCAAATATCCATCTCCATATAATGTTCCAGGATGTTCATTTAAGAAATCTTCCAATTGATCGACTTCTAAAATTTGTGTTTTTCCAACCACAACACCCTTTTCTAAATGTGCTACATACGCTCTTTTACTACGAGCATCCAAAATAACATTGGCACTTTCATCCGTACCCGCAAACAACTGCATTGTACTAATACACTTTAATGTTTTATGCATTTGTGTACAAAATACTTTCGCAATTGTCATCGCAATACGAATACCTGTATAAGAACCCGGACCATCTGTAATGATCACTTCATCTACGTCTTTATAGTCTAAACCTGTCTTTTCAAACAATTGATTTAATTCCACAAAAATCGTTTCACTTTGTTTCTTGAACGCTTCGATAGATACACCATCAATCAATGTTCCATCTTTATATAAACCTAACACTAATGCTTTATAAGCACTATCCATACATAAACTAATCATGATATGCCTCCACAATACTTTTTGATACAGGACCCGTATATTCTAATGTCACTGTACGATTTTCATCGATACCTTCTTCAAAAGAAATTTTGATATGATCTTGTGGCAATTGATCTTCAATAAATTCAGACCATTCTACTACAGTAATTCCTTCATCAAAACAATCTTCAAAACCTAAGTCCTGACATTTTCCTTCCAAACGATACGCATCAATATGATGGAAAGGGACTCCACCTTCTTGTTTATAATCCTTTAAGATTGTAAAAGTTGGTGAATTGATCACATTCTTTACACCCAACGCTTTTCCAAAGCTTTTTGTCCAAGTTGTTTTACCTGCACCCAAATCTCCATCTAATGTAATAACTAATTGTTTATTTCTGCAAAGATCTGCCATTTTAGTGGCAAATTCCTGTGTTTCTTGTAAACTATGAATTTCTATTTTCATAATGACCTCTTTCTACTGAAATACACTATTCCATCTTATATCTTTTTTCAACTATTTTTTCTTCATCATACGATTTCTATGCACCATTGCCTTGATTTGTTTAATCTGTGCAAGACGATTTCGCACCTTCACTTCAGAACCCTGATCACTAGGTACATAATATTCTTTATCAACTAGAGCATCTGGAAGACACTGCATATCCGTCATGTGATATTCATAATCATGTGAATACTCATATCCTTTACTGTAGCCTAACTCCTTCATTAGCTTTGTTGGCGCATTACGAATATGTAAAGGCACTGGCTGATCTAATGTTTTTAATGCATCACTTTTCGCATTATTATAAGCCACTTCTAAAGCGTTTGATTTTGGAGCTAAAGCCAAATAGACAACTGCATGCGTTAAATGTACATTGCATTCTGGAACGCCCAAATAGTGACATGCCTGATAGGCTGCCACACAGATTTCTAGGGCTCTAGAATCTGCCATACCAATATCTTCACTAGCCATACGAACGAGTCTTCTTGCGATATATAAAGGGTCTTCTCCAGCCTCTAACATACGTGCTAACCAATATACAGCGGCCTGTACATCGGAGTTTCGTACACTTTTATGTAGAGCCGAAATAATATTATAGTGTTCCTCCCCTTTTTTATCATACAATAACGATCTTTTCTGAAGGCATTGCTTCAAAATATCCTGTGAAACATGAATACCATCCAATTCACTTGGACTATTATAAACAACCATCTCTAATGTATTTAAACAAAAGCGGGCATCCCCACCTGAAAATGCGGCAATCGCCTCTATATCTTCATCCGTAATATGTATTTTTAAATTGCCTAATCCTTTTGAACTGGAAATAGCACGAATAATCAAATCTTTTAAGTCATCCGTATTTAGACTATTTAACACAAATACTCTACACCTAGATAAAAGGGCGGAATTGATCTCAAAACTAGGATTTTCTGTTGTAGCCCCAATTAGAATGATACTTCCCTTTTCCACATAGGGTAAAAATGCATCTTGTTGCGCCTTATTAAAACGATGGATTTCATCTACGAATAGTATTGTTTTTTGTCCCAAGACCCTACGCGTATCGGCCTGCTTCATAACTTCCTTGATTTCTTTAATGCCACTAGTAACAGCTGAGAAATCCACAAAATAACTCTTTGTCTGATGTGCAATAATACGTGCCAATGTCGTTTTTCCAACGCCTGGTGGGCCCCAGAAAATCATCGATGTCACTTGATCATGTTCAATCATTTGCCACAAAAGATTTCCCTTGGCAACAAGCTGTTTTTGTCCTACATATTCATCTAATGTTTCCGGACGCATACGATCGGCTAATGGCCTAGTATCTTCTTGTATTGAAAATAGAGAATCTTGTTCCATATGTTTCCTCCATATGTATTTTATTATACACCACTCAAAAGAAAAAGTGTTTGACCTTAATCAAACACCATCTTCTTTTTCTCAATTCGTCTTAAAAATACCCATCCCACAACACAAGACAAAACTTCCGTAATCACAAATGCATACCAAATCAAAGATACATCCATATCATATTGAATGACTAATTTTGAAAATCCCCAAGCTAAAGGTAAAATCAAAATGGCTTGTCTAAGCAAGGATACAACCAAGGATTCCATACCTCCATTTAAAGCTTGATACACACCTTGAAATGCGATATTTATACCCGCAAACACAAAGCTAATGGATATGATTCGAACAGCACTGATGAAATATATTCTAGATTGTCCTGCATTAAATAGTGTCGCAAAGAAATTTGGGAATAGTTCTGTAATCAAGGTTCCTGCAACCATTAATACAATAGTATATATTAAGCCATACTTGATTCCATCTTTAACACGCTTCTTATTTTGCATACCATACGAAAAGGCAATGATAGGTGTAATCGCATCTCTTAAGCCAAAGGACATAAATAATACAAATTGTTGTACTTTATAGAAAAGTCCATAAGCTGTTTGTGCAGATGCATCAAATTTTAGAATTAAGTTCATCGCATACACCATAAATGACATCAATGCCTGAGCAATAATGGCTGGAAGTCCTATCGAATAGATTTCTTTGATGATACGCTTATTGGGTTTTGTATAAGCGAGGCCATGATCAAATTCTTTATTTAAACGCATATGAAACACAGCTAATAATAAAGCCGATAAAATTTGTCCAATGACTGTCGCATAAGCAGCTCCTTGTACACCTAAATTAAAGCCATAAATCAAGATAGGATCTAGAATCATATTGATTATGGCTCCTGTAACTTGTCCAATTGTAGAATATAGGGAGCGTCCTGTAGCTTGGAGCAGTTTTTCAAATATAGAAAAGAACACAACGCCAAAGGATAATAGGCAACAAATTCTTAGATAGTCTACACTCATCGATAATACAAGCGCATTCCTTGTTTGAGAGGATATATAGGCTTTAATGCCAAATAATCCAAACAACACACAAATAATATAAATAACTGTAGCTAGAAACAAACCATTTCCGGCTACTTTAGAAGCTTTTTCACAATTTCTCTGCCCCAAAGTTCTTGCGAGTAAGGCGTTTACTCCAACACCTGTACCAATGGCTAAGGCCACCATCAACATTTGGATAGGGAAAACTAAGGTAAGTGCATTTAATGCGGCTTCACTTCCTTCTTTCATATTGCCTACAAAAGCACTGTCTACTATGTTATAGACTGCTTGCAAGGCCATAGATAAAATCATGGGCACACCCATTTGAAGCATTAACTTATTGACGGGCTCATTTTTCATTTTGTTGTTTTCTTCCATTCTTTACCTGGTATATTGTAATTGACCCATCTAACTGGTCATCTACAATATACTTCTCCCTTCTTTCAACCTTTGATAACCGTGGTTGAAGACGGTGTTGTTAATTTGTAAAATTGAATATGTGAATGTGGATTTGCGTTTTTTTTACCTGTAGCTTGACTACTTTAGAGAGGTTCTTACCACTCCTTATTCCAAAACAGTGATTAGTTAGATGAGTCTTTGAATTCGTATTTTGAACCAGGTTTTGTGGTCTAAGTGTTGTGGATAACCATTTTCACACGTTTCTATAAAGAAAGGATGTTTATTTATGAAACTAGTTGGTATCGATGTTGGAAAGAACAGTCATCATTTTTGTGTCATAGACAAAGAAACTGGTGAATTCAATGTTGCACCTTCTTCTTTTTCTAACAACAAAGAAGGATTTGACTTTCTGATCAACTCTCTTAAACCGTATTCTAAAAAATCAATTTTAATTGGTATGGAAGACACGGGGCATTACCATGTTGCTCTTCTAAAATTTCTTCTTAGCAATGGATATACCGTTGCCTTGATCAACCCTAAAACTACAGATCTTACCCGCAAGATGGAAGGCGGCATTACTAAGAATGACAAAATGGATACAATCACTATTTGTGATGTTCTAGATACTCCTGAGCGTAAGAAACAGTATCGTATTACTAAAGTTGACCGTTTTGATTTATATGAACAAAGACAATTGACTCGTCATCACCACAATTTAAAGGAAGAACTCAATGTCTACTGTAATCGACTACAGAAATCGATTGATCTTGTTTTCCCTGAATTTAACACTTTGTTCAGCTCGAAATATGGCATTGTTTACATGAATCTTCTTAAAACGTTTGGCAGTGCTGAAGCTATTGCTTCTACAGATATTCGTACAATTCGTAAATGTTTTGAAGTCAAAGGAAGAGGCGGTCGCATTTCATTGACTCCGGAAAAATTAAAAGAATGTGCTAAGAATTCTATTGGAATCTCTTCAGAAGTTGAAACTATACAGATCAAACACTTGGTAAGCCAAATCATGCTTATTAAAGAGCAAATCGCTGAAATAGATAAAAAAATAGAAGAGTTCTCGATCAAAAACAACTCTCCTATCCTAAGCATTCCAGGGATTTCTCATTTCTCTGGTACTTCTATTTTAGCCGAATTAGGAGATATTGGCAATTATTCCAAACCATCTCAGATCATTAAATTTGCAGGAGTAGCACCATATCACTATGAATCGAGTCAATACAATGCCCAACATACTGGCATAACCAAGAAGGGATCTAAGTATCTTAGAAAGACTTTGTATCAAATCATATTGCCTGTAATCAACAATAATCCTATATTCAAGAAATACTATCGATTGAAGATATCTCAAGGTAAAGGACATCGTTGTGCTCAAGGTCACTGTATTAGAAAGCTGCTTAGAATCATTTATCATTTACTAGAAACAGGACAATCATTTGATCCTGCATTATTAAGATAAGACAAATTCATCTGAATGCATCTGAACTTTTAAAAAATCGCATTTTAAAAGTTCTTTTCGTCATGCCTAAATTTAATCCAATATTCACATTTTCAAAGATCAATTTAAAACTAACTAAAAAATCTAGTTATTTTGTATTTTCAAACTATTTCATAAAAAAATACTTGAATTTTATATAGTTAGCTCCCTAAAACACAAAAAAGTGCATCACTCACATAAGTTGGACTTACGCTTTTAAGCAACACACTTTATAAAATATAAAAGAGTAGCAGAAAACTGGATTTACGCTGTTTCCGCTACTCGTTACGAAGTGATTATATTTTTATTTTTTTAATTTGTCAAAACAAAATTACATGGCTAGTGATTACGCATGAAATGATCTTCAAAATTTCGCGATTTAAGATTATTTATTTTTTTATACACTTTAATAGTGTATTGGTGTACACTATTATTATGAAAAGATATGTTACTTATCCTGACTGGG
>NZ_VUMR01000029.1 GCF_009696075.1 Holdemanella porci
TCAACCACCCTATGATGTAACGCCACTTTAGATAGCAATATCTAATGGGGTTAAAGGTCGGAGACGTAAGTCGTTAGTACGACTGGGCAGTTACAAGCCCACCACCTTTAGGTAGTGGGTAGTTGACGATTGCTGAAATAGCGAATATTGCCCTTGCGAACTAAATGAGGGAAAAATCCTTCTTTATCATAATATCGAAGGGTAGAAATGGGTAAATCAAACATTTCAGATACTTGACCAATTGTATACATAATGATTCCTTTCTTGACCTAAAGTCAGCTTTAGATATTATGCTAATATCATTAGGTAATTGTGTCAATAAGGTTAAGATGTCAAAGAGGTGTCATCGATGCACAATTCCGTATTGTATTGGTTGTTGTGTATTAAAGGTGTAGAAATTATCGTGTATGCAAGTGAATATATATTTCGAGATATCTACATGATCGCAAGGACAACAGAAGATGAAATAAGCGTATATGCTTGGTAAGAACTTATAATGTTCCGATAAACGGCTTTGGATTATTCCGATAGATGTCTATTGTTCCGATAAAATGATATAATACTTCTAGATTAGGAGTGATGATCCATGTTTATGACTGTAAAACAGGCTTCTGAAAAATGGGGTATTTCAGATCGAAGAATTCGAGTTCTTTGTGCTCAGGGAAAAATTTTAGGTGCTTATCATGAGGGGCGAAGTTGGAAAATTCCTGTGGATGCAAAGAAACCGGTAGATGGTCGTTTAAAGTCAAAAGAGAATCTTTTGCGGCAGATTGATCGAAAAAAGATGGAATTAGATTCTAGAAGACCATTAACAGAAGGTGAAGTTGCTAGGTTGAATGAAGAATTTATTGTGGAGTATACCTACAATTCAAATGCGATTGAAGGAAATACACTGACTTTGCGTGAAACGGATTTAGTTCTTCGTGGTCTCACAATTGATAAAAAGCCTCTAAAAGATCATATGGAAGCTGTTGGACATAAGGAAGCTTTTGATTTTGTAAGAGAACTAGTCAAAAATAATGTTCCCATTAGTGAGAGTGTCATCAAACAAATTCATTATCTTGTTCTTGCGGATAAGAAAGAAGACCGAGGCGTATATCGTAGAATTCCTGTTTATATTATGGGCGCGCTGAATGAGCCAGTACAACCTTATTTGATTGCACCGAAAATGGAACAATTATTAATGGATTTTGCGAATAGTAAGGAGCATATTGTAACGAAATTAGCTCGTTTCCATATTGAGTTTGAATCGATTCATCCTTTTATTGATGGAAATGGTAGAACGGGAAGATTATTAGTGAATTTAGAATTGATGAAGGCTGGTTATCCGCCTATTGATATTAAATTTACGGATCGACTTGCCTATTATAATGCGTTTGATGAATATCATGTAAAGCATAATCTTTTTGCAATGGAAAATTTGTTTGCGGGATATATAAATGAAAGATTGGATATGTATTTAAATATGTTGCAAGATTAGAAGGAAAATTAAAATGAAAGCTTATATCAAGGTCAAAAAAGACTATAATTCAGGATTAGTAGTTGGACATAGTCAGAATATGCAAAAAGCCATTTCTGGTTTTAATGAATTGGCAAGTTGTGCCTTATTTTTCTCTTGATGATGTATATAATCAAATCACAAAAGAAGATTTAGTCGTTGATTACATTCAACAATGCGAAAATGTTTTCGCCAAATTTAATGTTTTAAACCCACATGTAGATGATTATCCAGAATGTCTTCGAAAGTTTCTTGGCAGAAAAATATGGAGAGATACCATAAATGCTATTTCTACAGATGAGGGTAAATGGTCTGCAGGTTGGTTTGTTAAGCCTGTAGAAAGTAAGAAATTTACTGGAAAAGTGATTTCAAGTATTAAGGATTTAATTGGATGTGGTGCCTATAATGAAGATTTTGAGGTCTTATGCAGTGAACCCATTGAATTTATGCGTGAATGGCGTTGCTTTGTATACTATGATCAAATTATATATGTTCGACCATATAAGGGAGATTGGCACTATAATTATGATGCAGAAGTATTGGATGAAATTATGGATCAATTTATCGAATGGGATAAAAGACCAATGGCATGTTCTATTGATATTGGGGTTACCAAAGATGGTAGAACATTATTGATTGAATGTAATGATGCATATTCTTTAGGGGCTTATGGATTAGTAGATTATAAATACGCCAAATTATTATCTGCAAGATGGTCTCAATTGTTAGAAAGAGAAGATGTTTTTGATTATCGTAAATATCAATAAAAGAATTATGAATATTGAATATGCACGATTGGCTAACAAGGCTTCAATTATATGTTGAGCCTTTTAGATGACTTCTGGTATAATACAAATGAGCGATGGCTCTTGAATGGCGAGAAGCTAAATTCAATTTAAACTAAAATGCAGGGTGAGGAGCCCAAAATGAGGATGACTTAGAAATCATCCTCATTTTTTTTGATTTAAATCCAAATAAGATGTCAAAAGGATTCTTGTATGATTTAAACACAAGAAAAAAAATAGGGAACTTATTAAGCACTATGTGTGATAAAAGTTCCCTATTTGTGTTTATTAGGGAACTTTTGATATAATATATAAAGAAAAAGTTCCCTAAGGAGTGAAATTATGAATGATTTGGTTAAAATACAGGCATTATTAGAAGATAAAGCGGATTGTCAAGCTAGATTGAACTTATTACCTTATGATGGTTCTCCTGAAATAAAAGAACAAAATGGTTCTCGTTATTTATATGTAAGAAAACGAATTGCAGGAAAATTAACGTCAACTTATGTTGATGCCTATTCCGATGAATTGTATCAATTACTGTTAAAAAATGCTAAAGATGCAAGGGTATTACGAAAAAGAATAAGACAGATTGAAAGAGAATTAACATCTCTAGGGTATAAAGATTCTGAATTATCAAGCCGTGTTTTGCAAAATATTGATTTTGCACGTGCTAACATGAAATCTAGTATTTATGATCAGGCTGTTTTAGAGGGGGTTGGGACAACTTTTCCACAAACAGAAGAGATTTTAAATAATGGAATTGTAAATGGTGTAAAAGCTTCAGATGTGCAGAAAATCTTAAATTTAAAACATGCTTGGGAATTTATTTTGGACAAAGATGTGATTCAGAGTACTTCAAATTATTATATGATTAGCCATATCGCAAAACTAGTAAATGAAGGTTTTTATGTAGATGGTGGAAGAGTTCGTGGAGTTCCTGTCACAATTGGTGGAAGTAGTTATGTTCCACCTATTCCAATTGAAAGTGTTGTAAAAGAATCTATTGATAATATAGTTAATTCAAATAAAGAACCTATTGAAATAGCTATTGATCTATGCATGTATTGTATGAAAATACAAATATTTATTGATGGCAACAAACGTGCATCTGTAATATTCGCAAATCAATATCTAATTGCACACGGTCAAGGATTGCTTGTAATCCCTGAAAAGGAAGTGCCAGATTTTAAGAAATTACTAGTTAAATACTATGAGGGTGAAGATATCAGTGTTATAAATGAATTCTTAAAAGAAAAATGTTGGAAAACTTTTTAAAGCGTAGTTCGCAATAAGAAAATTTTAATGAATACAGTTTAGGGAACATTTGTGCTTAATAAAATCATAAAAGTTCCCTAAATTTTTATTATAGATGTTGTGTGAAGCCCAAACTGAGGATGATTTAAACGCATTCTTATTTATTTCATTGTTTTACTGAAAATATTTACAATTAACAATTGATTTGTTTTTTATATAATCATATAATCTTAAACAGTTTTTAGGAGTTGAAGAAATGGAAGAACGAAGAGATAAACGGAATATTGTTTATTTTATAATCAGTTATGTCATTAATAATTTGGCGAGTGGAGTTTTGTACGATACGTTTGTGAATGATCTACAAGAAGCACAAACTTCTATCGCAACATCCTTTTTGGCCTTTTATGGATATGCCACATTTATAAGTGCAGCTTTTTTGGCGCCGTTTGTATGGATTTCACTATAAGAAAAACCATCTTCTAACATTTCAAGAACACCAATAATTGTAGTGCTTTTCTGCAGGCAAAAAGACCTCCTTTCACTACAGTCAAACTAAAGCATTAAGGGGGTCCTATTACACCGGTTGTCCGTCATATTGCACCGATTCTAACGTCATTCGAAACTGGTATGACCGCTAGAGGCGCACCGAATTATCCGTCAATTGCACAATTACAATAAAAGGCAGAAACGTCGACAATTTTTACGCTTCTGCCACAAATACTCTATCTTGCCACGGGTCAGATGGAAAATTTATTTCTGAGATATTTCTGTTTCAGGACCAGCGTCATAGATGTAATCGCAATTGAAAGTAAAGGGAAAGGGACAAAATATAGAATTAAATAAAATGAATGAATCGATAGAAATAAAATTAGATGAAGCAGATAAGCAGACAAGGATGACAGAAGAGCGTCTTTCGAATGAAGAAATATTTAGTAATGTACGGGAAATGAAAACATTTGATGAAATGTTAGCAAAACAAATGAAGGATGAAGAGTTCAAGAAAGAATATGAAGCTATTCAACCAGAAATGGATATAATCAGAGCTCGTGTAGATGCTAGAACTTCACAAGAACAATAAATATGGCAATTGGTCAATTTTAGGCTAACTGCTTTTTAAAATCAGTTGAGATGGTACTAATATTGTGTAAAAGGATGATTCTGTGTTCTTTTAGAATGCTAAATCGTATCTAATTCAACGAAAATAATACGTTTTAGATCAAATAGGAAACTATTGAACGTAATTCACAATGTTTTTATATTGAAGTTTTACAATTAGAAGTGCTACTAATGCAGTAATGGTGAACCCTCTGAATTAAGTAAAGAAATCTGCTTGAGTTCTCGGCAGATTCTTCGATTTTTTCAGGAGGACGTGTTGCATGTATATTTATCTATACATTGATGTTGCTCTTGACTAATGGCTATAGTAGAAATACTAAAAATCACATTAATTATTATAGAAAAATGTAAAAGACACTAGATCACCCTCACCAATGGATTACTAGCGTCTTTTGGCCTTAATTCAGAGTGACCACTGTATCCAATAGTCTTTCTGTATCTGCATTATACCGAGAAGGGAATGTTTATGCAAATTTGGAAGCTTTATTTTCGAACAAATACAAGCAGTTAGAAGATAATATAAATTGAGTACATAGTCATATTATGACATAATCTACATATATTATGGAGGTGATATTATGTATCATATACGAGAATCTATTAGGTCATCTGCTGATTTAAGAAATCACTATAATGAAATTTCAAAGCAATGTCGGGAAGAGAATGAAGCTGTAATTATTACAGTAAATGGACGTGGTGATACGGTTTCTTTATCTTATGATGAATACAAAAGTATGAAGTCAAGAATTGAATTGTTGGAATTGCTTGCAGAAGCAGATGAAGATGTTGCGTATGAAAGAGTATCACCTATTCAAGACACTTTTAATGATTTAAGAGCGATGTTAAAAGGAAAATAAAATATACTATTGTACGTACAGATACTGCAGATATTGGCATTCGAAAAAATGTAATGAATATCGCAAGAAATTTCGGTGAAGACATTGCTTTAAAAAAGCTGAATGATTTAGAAAAGAATATTTATCTGTTGGAAGATAATCCATATTTAGGAATCACGCCTAGATATCCTGTTTTAAAACGACAAGGCTATCAGGTGTTGATACTAGAAAAGGACTTGATATTTTATAAAATCAACGAGAATAAAAAACAAATTATTATTTATTCGGTCGTAGATCAACGTCAGGACTATCTGAATATTATTCAAGGATTGTAAATTGTTTATTAAAAAATCAAAAATTTATAGAATAAAATTTATAGACCGCACTACGCCACTGATTTATCATGCGCAACACGATGGGGCTTTTTCTTATCAGAGAGTAGTGATAATTGGTATAATACATTAGAAAATAACAAAGGGTGTTTCAAGTTTATGTGGCTAGAAACATTTTTTCTAATATGCAGAACGATTATGACTTGATTTCAGTCAAAAAAATGGTTAAAAAGAAAAAATATGATTGAAATCACGCATAAAATCATTTATAAAAAAATACGATTGTTTTTATGTGTGATTATACATATAATATAATTAAAATAAGAGTGGAAGGGAGTCTTTATGCGAGAAACAAGAATATTAGAATTTAAAGAAACAATTACGAATACTTTTCTAAAAACAGTGAGTGCCTTTTCAAATTATGATGGTGGAGAGATTCTTTTTGGTGTGGACGATGATGGAAATATAAAGGGTTTGTCAGATGTTAAACAGGCTTGTTTAGATATAGAAAATAAAATCAATGATAGTATTTCGCCCCAGCCAAACTATACTTTAGAAATCCAAAATAATGAGCAAACGATAAAATTAAGTGTAAAGAGTGGTCTTCAGAAGCCGTATTTGTATAAATCAAAAGCATATAAACGAAATGATACTGCAACAATAGAAGTAGATACACTAGAGTTTTCAAGACTTGTCTTAGAAGGGAAGAATATTCGATTTGAAGAATTACCTTGTAAAGATCAAGAGTTGTCTTTTGAAATTTTGCAAAGTAATCTAAAAGAGAAAATTCAGATTGAAACTTTTAATAAAGATACTTTAAAGACATTAAACCTATATGATGACGCGAATGGCTTTAATAATGCAGCTGGTCTTTTAGCGGATAAAAATCATTTTCCCGGAATTGATATAGTAAAGTTTGGAGAAAACATCAGCATTATACAAAAGAGGATTACTTTTGAAAATACATCCGTCTTGGGCATATATGAAAAAGCTCTTAGTGTATTTAGAGATTATTATCAATATGAAGTAATTCAAGGAGCTGATCGAAAGATGGTGGAAAAGATACCTGAAGCTGCATTTAGAGAAGCTATTGCGAATGCTTTGATTCATAGAGTATGGGATGTAGATTCACAAATTAGAGTATCTATGTTTGATGATCGAACAGAAGTTGTATCTCCAGGCGGATTACCATCTGGAATCACAGAGGATGAATATTTATCAGGAAAACTTTCGGTTTTAAGAAATAGAAATCTTGCGAATGTCTTTTACAGATTAGGATTTGTAGAAATATTTGGAACAGGTATTACAAGAATCAAACAAATTTATTCTGAAGCATCTGTAAAACCAAGTTTTGAAGTATCAGAAAATGCGATTCAAATTGTTCTTCCAATATATGAAGAGAATGCGAATTTAACTGAAGATGAAAAAGTAGTATATAAACTTTTAAGCAAAAATATGCTGAAATCAATGAGTGAAATTGCACCATATATATCATTTGGTAAATCCAAAACAACAAAGTTATTGAAAGATATGGAACAAAAAGGTGTAATCACTATTGAAGGTAAAGGGAAAGGGACAAAATATAGAATTAAATAAAATGAATGAATCGATAGAAATAAAATTAGATGAAGCAGATAAGCAGACAAGGATGACAGAAGAGTGTCTTTCGAATGAAGAAATATTTAGTAATGTACGGAAAATGAAAACATTTGATGAAATGTTAGCAAAACAAATGAAGGATGAAGAGTTCAAGAAAGAATATGAAGCTATTCAACCGGAAATGGATGTAATTAGAGCCATTGTAGATGCTAGAACTTCGCAGAATCTTACACAAAAAGAATTATCTGAGCGTACAGGCATCAATCAGGCAGATATCAGCAAACTTGAGAATGGAACTAAAAATCCGTCGATTAATTTATTAAAAAGATGAGCTGAAGGTATGGGAATGACACTTAAAATTGAGTTTGTGCCAAAGCATTAATTATATTTTTAAATATTATATTGTTAGTTGGCAGTTGATCATCTATAGATTAACTGCTTTTTAAATTTCTTTTGGTATGATAAATTATATAAAAGTGAGGTTTTTTTGATTATGAAGAAAGTGCTTTTTATTTGCCACGGCAACATATGTAGAAGTGTTAGTGCTGAGTACATTATGAAAGATTTGGCAAAGAAAAATGGGGTAGAACTATATGTCTCTAGTGCAGCTACAAGTTGTGAAGAAATTGGTAATGATATCTATCCTCCGGCTAAGCGTAAACTAAAAGAAAAGGGGATTCCATTTTCTAGACATTATGCAAGACAAGCTACAATGAGTGATTATTTGTCGTATGATTATTTAATTTGTATGGATGAAAATAATATGCGTAATCTAAATCGTATGTTCAATAATGATCCAGATCACAAGATCTATAAATTATTATCAAGAGATGTTTCAGATCCTTGGTACAGTAATGATTTTGAAACAGCTTATAGTGATATTTATGAAGGCTGTAAAGCTTGGTTAGAGAGGTTATCATGAAACAGAATCTACATACACACTCCATCTTTTGTGATGGAAAAGATACGATTGAAGAAATGACTTTAGAAGCCATCTCAAAGGGCTTTGACATTCTTGGCTTTTCAGGTCATGGACATTTAGACGTGGATACAAGTTCCATGCGAGATACTTTAGGATATATTTCAGAGGTTGAGAGAATTAAATTGAAATATTCTTCATCTATTCAAATTCATTTAGGAATTGAAGAAGATATGTTGGGAAGAATATCTGAAAAAGCTCCATTTGAATATGTGATTGGAAGTAAACACTTTTTAGGTGAAGTATCCGTGGATTATTCAAAGCCTGTATTTGATTCTTTATTTGAATCCTATTCTGGTGATTATAAAAAGATGTGTAAAGACTACTATTCAGATTTATCGAATATGTATGATTGGCAAGAAGTGGATATCATTGGACATTTGGATTTGATTACCAAATATAATGAGGACGAGTCTTATTTTCAATTTAATGATAAAGACTATATGAACATTGTTTGCGACTGCATTGACCGATTGTTGATCAACGACAAGATTTTTGAAGTGAATACCGGAGCTATCGCTAGAGGCTATCGTAAAACACCATATCCATCTAAGAATATATTGGAATATTTATACGCAAAGAATGCGCGTATTTGTCTAAACAGTGATTGTCATGATAAGAACTATTTGGATTGTGCTTTTGAATCCAGTTTAGATTTGATTCAATCTTGCGGATTTAAAGAACTGCAAATATTAACCAATGATGGTTTTGTACCAGTGAAAATTAAATAGAGTAAACAGTGAAGGTGTTCTTGTGATAATCAATTAGACCTTCACTTTTCATTTTAGAAAGCTCTTTTGATAAGGCACTTCGTTCTACGTTTAAATAGTCAGCCATCTGTTGACGATCAAACGGAATCTTAAAGGTAGAATTTTGTGTTTCTAGTTTCATAAACGATAAGTATGACAACACTTTATTGCGAATGGTTTTGTTGGAAATATGGAATATGTGTTGTGATAACATCTTGTTTTTATTTGAAAGTATTTGAATCATTTGATTTTTTAATTCTGGGGATTTTTCTAAGGTTTGAACATCTAAAAATTGAATTGTACAATCCTCAACCGCTCTAACATATACATACATAGGTGTTTTGGTTAGGACATAGCTTTCCGCAAACATTTGATTGGGACCTATATGTGACAATAGGGAAACATTGCCTAAAAAGTCTACAGTTTCTATGACAACACTTCCTTCTTTGACAATGCCAATGGCTTGAGGAATATCTTCCATATGATAAATAATTTCATTTTTCTTGTATTTTTTTAATTGTAAATCCATAAATGTCTCCCTTTCGTGGTTTAAACAACATAAATTGATTGTATTATACACTAAAATAAGGTCATAAGAAATGAGGATGATTCTATGTTAAGAAAAATAATTCAAATTGATGAAGATAAATGTACAGGATGCGGTATCTGTGTGGATGCCTGTCATGAAGGAGCCATTGGCTTAGTGAACGGAAAAGCGAAATTAATGCGTGATGATTATTGTGACGGACTAGGGGATTGTTTGCCTACATGTCCTACGGGCGCTATTTCATTTATTGAAAAAGATACTTTAGCTTATGATGAAGAGGCTGTAAAAAAGAATATGGAAAAACGCATGAAAGATTCTGGTACCATGCATACTGGATGTCCTGGATCTATGATGCATACACTGAATCCAGTTGTATCAAGTCCATCGATTGATGTATCAAGTCAATTAACATCTTGGCCTGTTCAAATTAAGCTAGCACCTATCAACGCACCATTCTTTCAACATGCCAAGCTTTTAATAGCTGCGGATTGTACAGCCTATGCCTATGCTAATTTCCATCAGGAATTTATGAGAAACAAAGTGACTCTCATTGGATGTCCAAAACTCGATGGAGTGGATTATTCAGAAAAGCTTTGCGATATCATTCGTATGAATTCCATTGAAAGTGTAACCATTGTTCGTATGGAAGTACCTTGTTGTGGTGGTCTTGAAAATGCGGTTAAGAAAGCTTTGCAGGAAAGTAAAAAGTTCATTCCTTGGCAAGTCGTCACAATTTCAATGGATGGAAAAATTTTAGATTAAACCTTAAAAAAGTGCAGTTAACGTTACAGATATTGCACTTTTGTCGTTTTCTGACACGTTAAATGTTGTTTATGCTTATTTATTTTGATAAAATCTGATTAGAGGGAAGACAAATGAATCTATATAAGCGAGAAAAATATTTAAAAAAAATCCGACCATTCTATTCAGAAGAAGATCTTATTAAAGTGATTACAGGAGTAAGGCGTTGTGGTAAAAGTAGTCTTATGGAAACTATATGCGATGAATTGAAACAAACTATGGGTGTGAAAGATGAACAAATCATTTATATTGATTTGGATAGTCGAAAGAATCGCAACATTAAAACGGCAGATGCTTTAGAAACGTTGATTGAAAGTCAGACAACGCCAAAGGAAAAGATATATTTATTTATTGATGAAATTCAGAATGTGGATTCTTTCGAAGAAGTAATTAATGGGTATAGAACGGATGGTGGATATTCCATTTTTATCACGGGTTCAAATTCATATTTATTAAGTGGAGAATTGTCTACTAAATTAACAGGAAGATACATTGAATTTGAATTATATACTTTATCCTTTGATGAATACTTAGAAATGAAAAGATTTTATAATAAAGATATTAATCCAAATACGATTGTAGAATTAAATAATTACATTCTTGAAGGTGGTTTTCCTAGGACTATACAATTTGACGATTTACAGGTAAAAAGAACTTATACGGAAAGCGTTGTTAGAGAGATTTTTGAAAAAGATATTCGTAAAAGAGTAAAAATAAGAAATAGAGAAGCCTTTGAATCTGTAGAACATTTCATTATCAATAATTTTGGTGCTACTACAAGTATTAGTGGACTTCAAGAATCGTTAGAAAAAAATGGAATGAAAATTTCAAGGGCAACACTATCTAACTACATTAAGATACTAGTAGATGCAAAAATATTGTATGAATGCAGCCGTTTCGATATGAAATCTAAAAAATCTTTATCAGGAGAAAAGAAATATTATGTATCGGATTTAAGCTTTTATTTTTCATTAAATACAGATAATAAAATTAATTATGGACCTGTACTTGAAAATATTGTGTATTTCTATGCAAAAAGCCAGGGCTATTCAATAAGTGTGGGAAGAATTGGAAAACTTGAATGTGACTTTATTTTAAGAGATCATAAAATGAATTATGCATATGTTCAAGTTGCGTATACGATCGCATTGAGCAAAAAAACAGAAGATAGAGAATATAAATCATTAGAATCCATTAGGGACAATTATCCTAAATACGTGATGACTACAGATTATTTACTTCAAAATAGAAATGGAATTAAACATGTAAATCTAATTGATTTCATTATCTCGAATTCAAAATTTTAGATTAAAAAGTGCAGTTAACGTTACAGATACTGCACTTTTATCATTTTCTGACACGTTAAAAAAAGTATCACCGTAGCGATACTCTAATGATTAGTCCTTTGTGATTTCTTTGTAGCTAGCTAGACCATAAGCACTATCTGCAAGTGTACCTGCATTGACAATAGCTTGTTCCATTGCTTTTACGGCCATGATTCCAACTAGATCTTGTTCTGCAGGCACTTTATTCGATGTCATCGCAAAAATAGTATCTCCATCACTTGAAGTGTGTACTGGACGAATACATCTTGCATATCCATTATGCGCCATACTCGCAATCTTATTCATTTGTGCTTTATTTAAATCCGCATTTGTGATGATACAGCCAATTGTCGTATTCATACCACAAGAATTGATCATCTTTTCAGCTGCCTTTAAGATTTCATCTTCACTAAACAATCTTGTGTTTGTGTTTCGATCATAGATACCTGCGATTGGTTTGTCTGAATTTGGATAGAAAATATCACCACACGCATTCACAGCTACAATAGCTCCTACTTTTAATGGACCCATTTGTAGGGCTGAAAATCCAAGTCCTGCCTTCATCGCATATTGAGGACCGAAGAATTTACCAACACTAGCCCCTGTTCCTGCACCTACATTTCCTTGTTTTGGATCATTTTTTTCAGCTTCCATACAAGCATCATACCCCATTTGTTTGTTTGGATACGCTTTAGAATTACCTACACCACAATCAAATAAACAAGCTTCACATACGATTGGAATATAGATGTTTTTCATGTCAAAACCAATTTCGTGTTCGCTCAAATATTGCATAACACCACTACTTGATTCTAAACCAAAAGCACTACCACCTGATAATGTAACCGCATGAATCTTTTGAACCATGTTTTTAGGGTTTAATAAATCTGTTTCACGAGTGGCTGGCCCCCCACCACGTACATCTACACCAGCTGTGGCTCCTTCTTTACATAAGATGACTGTACAGCCAGTCGCATTTTCTATATCTTGTGCACTACCAATTTGAAATCCTTCGATCTCATTGATTTGAATTGTCTTCATTCTTGATCTCCTTTAATTCATATAAATCATTTCTACGTACCTTCCAATAAGGCATCCTTTTCCTTACTTTTTCAATGTCGTTTAAATCGATATCTACAACTTTGTATGCTTCTTCTTCACCCAACTCCACTATAATATTGCCAAAACCATCCACAAGAATAGAGTGGCCTCCTGAAGTATAGTTCTTATACGTATACTTAGCTGGGGCAACCCCACACAAAAAGACTTCATTTTCTAAGGCGCGTGTTTGAATAAATAGCTTCCAATGTTTCTTTGTAGCCTGCTCATTAAAGGCGGCTGGACAAAATAGAATTTGTGCTCCATTTTGCGATAGAACTCTGGATACTTCTGGAAAGCGAATGTCGTAACATAATAAAATGCCACATTTTCCCCATGGCGTATCAAAACATTGTAAGTGATTTCCTGGTACAAACACTTCATTTTCACAATAATCTTGTTTGTTGTGGAATTCAAAAAGATGTGTTTTATCATACGAACAAACAATGTCGCCATTGCTATTTAATATGTAACAGCGATTGTATTTGTCAGCACAAATGGAACCAGCCACAATCCATATCCTATGCGATATAGCTAGTTTTTTTAAAGCCATCAAACTTTCATCATGACGCAAATACGCTGTTTTAAGTGCATCATTATGATAGGGACAATTCCACATTTCACAAAGAACTAAAATATCACAGTCTGGAATATTTGTTAGTTTAGCTAAATTTTGTTGGTTATCTATTGAAACAGACATTTGGTACATACAGATCTTCATAAAAATTATGATAGGCGAAAAGTGACTAATTTTCAAGGTGTGCAAAGATTAACATGTGTTTATTTACTACTGGTTTGAAATCGTTTACAATCATTTTAGGAGGCTTTGTATCATGTATAAAATTATAGAAGTAAAACAAAGTGTATTTGAAGATAATAATAAAGATGCGAACAAATTAAGAGAAGAATGCAAAGATAAGGGTGTGTTCTTATTGAATGTTATGTCAAGTCCAGGAGCAGGGAAGACAACAACTCTATCTAGAACGTTAGAAAGACTAAAAGATGCAATGAGAATTGGTATTATGGAAGCGGATATTGATAGTGATGTAGATGCCAAAACCATCAGTGAATATGGCGTACGCACGATTCAACTACATACAGGTGGTATGTGTCATTTAGACGCAGATATGACTCGTCAAGGATTGCATGAAATGGGTATGGAAGATTTAGATTTGGCTGTACTTGAAAATGTAGGAAATTTAGTGTGTCCTGCTGAATTTGACACGGGATCCACTAAAAATGTGGCTATATTAAGTGTTCCAGAAGGAGATGACAAACCTTTAAAATATCCATTGATGTTTCAAGTGTGTGATGTGGTTTTAATTAATAAAATGGATGTATTGCCATACTTTGATTTTGATGTAGATAAGTGTAAAAAGAATATTTTGTACCGAAACCCGAATGCGAAGATTTTTGAAGTGTGCGCTAAAACAGGTGAGGGAATTGAAGATTGGTGTAATTGGCTTGAAAACGAAGTAAAGGCCTGGAAGGAATAATATGACATATCGAGATAATATTGATAAACTGGCAAGGCGTATCACGGATCGTATTCCAGCTAAAGTAAAAAAATTATCGGAAATGGATCCTGAATATGAGTGTTTAAATGAAATATTAAATGATGAACAATGCGATTTATGTTTGTGTTTTGAAGTGCGTAAACCACTTTCTTTTGAAGAAGTAGTGAAAAGAAGTGGGTGGCCAGCAGGAAGAGTGAATCGTGTATTAAATGAAGTATGCGACATTGGAATGATTGAATACAACTGGGAAAATGAGGATCATCATAAACAGTTTGTGCTTCCTCAATTTGTTCCTGGAGCAGCTGAATTTATGGTTATGAATAAAAATCTTGTAGAAGAACATCCAATTGTTGCGGATTTCTTTGAAAAGATGACGAGATTACCACTTGAAAAGGTAACGCCAATGGTTCCACCTGGAGGAGCAGGCATTGGTATGCATGTTATTCCTGTAGAAAAAGCGATTCATGCAAATCAGCAAGCGGTAAGTGTAGAAAAGATTTCGCATTGGTTGAATAAATACGATAAATACGCACTTTCTCCATGTTCATGTAGAAGACAACAACGCGTTAGAGGTGAAGGAACTGGTGATGTTGAAGCGGATGTTTGTATTGCGGTAGGTGATATGGCTGACTATGTTGTACAGACAAACAAGGGTGGTCATTATTGTACGTATGAAGAGGTTATAGAGACTTTAGAACGTTGCGAAAGAAAAGGTTATGTTCATCAGATTACGAATATTGATGGAGAAGATAAGATTTTTGCGATATGCAACTGTGCACATGGCGTATGTAACGCATTAAGAACGAGTCAATTGTTTAATACGCCAAATATGTCGGCAAGTGCTTATAGGGCTCATGTGGATAGTGAAAAGTGTGTTGCGTGTGGAAAGTGTGTGGAAATTTGTCCTGTAGGTGCGGCAAAATTGGGTCAAAAACTTTGTACAAAAGATGGACCTGTATCGTATCCTAAACAGGAACTTCCTGATGATGTAAAGTGGGGCCCTGAAAAGTGGAACTGGAATTTTAGAGATACAGCTAAAGTCAACTGTTATGAAACTGGAACATCACCTTGTAAGAGTGCATGCCCTGCACATTTACCGGTACAAGGCTATATTAAGATGGCAAAAGAAGGTCGCTATATGGATGCATTAAAGTTAATTAAAGACTTTAATCCATTTCCAGCCGTATGTGGAGCTATTTGTAATAGAAGGTGTGAACAACAGTGCACGCGTGGATTGATTGATGAGCCTTTAGCTATTGATGAAATCAAGAAGTTTATTGCCGAACAAGAACTTCATGAAGATAAGCGTTATATTCCTTTATGTGAAAATGTCGAAGGCAAATTTTTCACAAATAAGATGGCCATTATTGGTGCAGGTCCTGCTGGTATGAGTGCCGCTTATTATTTAAGAATAATGGGCTATCCTGTCACAATATTCGAAAAGGAAGAAAAACCAGGTGGTATGTTGGTATATGGTATTCCTTCTTTTAGATTAGAAAAGTCTGTGATTGAGGCGGAAATTGAAGTGTTAAAAGCTATGGGCATTGAGTTCAAGTGTGGCATAGAAGTAGGTAAAGACATTTCTTTGGATGATTTAAGAAATGAGGGATATGAAGCATTCTATGTGGCTATTGGTGCTCAAGGATCAAGAAAATTAAATATTCCAGGAGAAGATAATGCGATGGTTGAATCTGGAATTGATTTCTTGCGAAAGGTGAATAAAGTAGAAGATCCTAATCTAATTTCTGGCGATGTGGTTGTCGTTGGTGGTGGAAATGTTGCGATAGATGTAGCTCGTGCAGCTTTAAGAAGTGGGGCACAAAAGGTTCATTTATGTTCTTTAGAACAAGAAGGCGAAATGCCGGCTAGTCCTGAGGAAGTATTAGAAGCTAAAGAAGAGGGAATTCTACTTCATTGTGGATGGGGTCCAAAGGAAATCTTGGAAGATTCAATTGTATTTAAACAATGTGTAAGTGTAAAGGATGAAACTGGAAGATTTAATCCAAGCTATGATGATAGTGTTTTGGAAACAATACAATGTAGTCATGTATTACTTTCAATTGGACAAAGTATTATTCCAATTCAAGGATTGGATGTAGATGTCAATCCAAATGGAACAATTAATGCGGATGGTACAACACTACAAACATCTGTTGAAGATGTATTTGTGGGTGGTGATGTGTATACAGGTCCAAAATTTGCGATTGATGCGATTAGTCAAGGTAAAGAAGCGGCTGAATCAATGCATCGTTTTGTTCATAAGGGGCATTCTCTAACAATTGGAAGAGACTTACATTTATTTAATGAATTTGATAAGAATAACGCATTGATTGATATTGATTTTGATCATGCCAAGCGACAGATACCTGGTATTAAAAAGGGGTTGGGTGAAAAATCCTTTAGAGATTTACGTTCAACATTTACAGAAGAACAAGTTAAGATTGAAGCCAATCGATGTCTTGGATGTGGTGCAAGTATTGTGGATACTAATAAGTGCATTGGTTGTGGTTTGTGTACGACAAAATGTGAATTTGATGCGATCCACTTAACGCGTGATATCAAAGATGGCGCAAGAATGGTTAAGGCGGAAGATAAAATGAAAGCTATCTTGCCGTATGTGGCTAAACGCCAAATCAAGATTATTCGCAATAAGAAGAAATAGTATGCATGAATTAGGAATTGTTGTACATATTTCAAAAACATTAGAAGAACTTGCACAAGAAAATAATATTACAGATATTCGTAGAGTGACTTTGCAGATTGGAAAAGTAAGTGGAATTGTTCCTGAGTATTTAGTGGATTGTTGGCAATATTATAAGAAAAAAGTTCCTTTAATTGATAACTCAACACTAGAATATGAATGGATTGAAGCCATTACGATTTGTAATGAATGTGAAAAAACATATGATACGATCCAATATGGAAGAGAGTGTCCATATTGTAAGAGTGAACATACAGTTCTTCTTCAAGGCAATGAGTGTCTCATTAAGGAGATTGAAGCCGAATAAGCGTCGAAAGGCGCTTTTTTTACGTATATGAGTATGTAGAAAATCTCTACTAGAAAAGAGGTGCTCATGCGTAGCGCATATTTATTAAATGATTTCGCCTTCAAGTATGTGTTTGGTAAAGATTGTAAAGAGGCTAATGATGCCTTAAAATCATTACTTACGGTATTTTTAGAAAGGAAAGTCCATCATGTGGTTGTTAAAAATTCAGAAATGGTGAAAGACTATAGTAAAATGAAGAATTCAAGGTTGAATTAGATAATCAAATAACGGTGGATTTAAAAATGCAGTTAAGACAAACCAAAGATAATTTGCCAATTCGCTTTAGTTATTATTTGGCTAGACTTCATGGTTCTCAAGAATTGGAAGGAAAAATATTATGGAGAGTTAAAGGAAACGGTTTTAGTCTTGAACAAATTTGCGCATATTGTTCACTAAATGTGGATGAAATTCAGGTGTTGATAAAATCATAAATTTTCTGTTGCATTTAAAAAAATGTTTGTTTATAATAAAGCCATCCTTTGTAAAGGCAATGAAAAGAAGAAGTAGTCGTGGATGCTGCTGATAGTGAGTTCCTGATGGTGGAAATGGAACAGTAAGCACATGGTGAACGTGTCTTAGAGCTGAGCTTTCGAAGATTGAGGAAGCTTCGGATACTCCCGTTATGAGTTAAGGGCTTGTACATTAGTGCAGGAAATAAGGTGGTACCGCGATTTTATAGTCGTCCTTGTATATTCAAGGACGGCTTTTTTTATTAGAAGGGAATGTTAGATATGAAAAAAGGATTTAAATTAATTTCGGCATTTTTAGTAAGTTTTATGATCATGATGTCTAGTATTATGCCTGCATTTGCCGACGAAACAGACACATCAACAACAGGCGATTTATTAGACAAGATTCAAGAAAGGGGAGAATTGATTGTAGGTACATCTCCTGATTTCCCACCTAATGAATTTATTGACTCAACAAAAACAGGACAAGCGCAATATGTAGGTTCTGATATTGAATTAGCAAAATATATTGCGAAAAAGATGGGTGTTAAATTAACAATCAAAGCCGCTAGTTTTGATACAGTTTTGGCAAATCTTCAAACTGAAGAAATTGATTTAGCAATTACTGGATTGGCTTATACACCAGCACGTGCGCAACAGATGGAAATGTCTATTGGATACAATATGAAAGAGGATACTGGCGGACAGGCTGTTATTATCGCAAAAAAGGATGCAGATAAGTATAAGAAGTTAACAGATCTAACTGGCTTAAAGGTGGCTGCTCAACAAGGATCAATCCAGCAACAATATACAGAAGATCAAATTCCGGACGCAAAACTACAATCCATTTCAAGTATTGATGATGGTGTTGCCCTATTAAAGAATGGTACGGTACAAGCCGTTGCATGCTCTGAAGGTACAGCTGATGAATATATTGAAAAGAACTCTGAACTTGCGAAGTTAGATGAATTATTCAATATTGATCAAGATTATGCAGGTAATCGTGTAGGTGCTCCTTTAGGTGAAAAGAGATTGATGAAAGAAGTCAATAAAATTTTAAAGGAAGTCAATAAAAAAGGTTTATATGAAGAGTGGTATAAAGCGGCAAAGAAACAGAGTAGTGAACAATTTACTTTAACAGCGACTGGATTCTTTGGAACATGTGTTCAAATCGTTCAATATTGCTGGCCACAATTATTAAAAGGTTTAGGAATCACTTTAGGACTTGCTGCTATTACTGTTATTTTTGGTACAATTATTGGTGGATTATTTGCCCTAGTAAAACTATCAAAGAATAAAATCGTACAAGCGATTGCGGGTGTATATGTAGAATTGATTCGTGGAACACCACTATTACTACAATTATGGTTGTTCATCAATATTTTCTCTTATTTGACAAATGGAAATATGCCAATGATCGTGAGTGTGATTATTGCCCTTGTCATTAATTCAAGTGCATATGTGGCTGAAATTATTCGTTCAGGCATTCAATCTGTGGATAAAGGACAAAGAGAAGCGGCCAAATCACTTGGTATGTCAAATGTACATATGATGACTAAAATCATTATTCCTCAAGCTATCAAGAATATCTTGCCTGCCTTAGGTAATGAATTCGTTATGATGATCAAGGAAACATCTTTGGCAAGTACATTCTATATTGGAGAATTAATGACTGTTAACAGTGTTATTAAATCGGCTACTTATAAATCCATTGAACCATTAGTAATTGTTGGTTTGATCTACTTTATTGTTACATATTCATTATCAAAATTAATTAAATACATGGAAGGGAAGTTGAGTGTCAGTGACTAAGGAACTAATTGTTGTAAAAGACTTACATAAAAATTTTGGAGATATTGAAGTATTAAAAGGAATTGATCAAACAATCCATCAAGGAGAAGTTGTTAGTATTATTGGGCCTAGTGGTTCAGGAAAATCTACTTTCTTACGTTGTCTAAACTTATTAGAAAAACCATCTAGTGGACAAATCATTTTCGAAGGTATAGATATTTCAGCTGAAAATGTTGATATTGATACACATCGTAAAAAGATTGGAATGATCTTCCAGCACTTTAATGTATTTCCACATTTAACAGTTTTAGAAAATATTACCATCACACCAATTCTAGAACTTAAAACACCAAAGGCTCAAGCTGAAAAAGAAGCGATTGAATTGCTTAAAAAAGTAGGCTTGGAAGATAAGAAGGATGAATATCCAAGAAAATTATCTGGTGGACAAAAACAGCGTCTAGCTATTGTTCGTGCTCTAGCTATGCATCCAGATGTAATTTTGTGTGATGAACCAACAAGTGCATTAGATCCAGAAATGGTAAAAGGTGTACTAGAAGTCATTAAAGAATTGGCGAATCAAGGAATGACAATTGTGATCGTGACACACGAAATGGGATTTGCCCGTGAAACAAGTGATCGCGTATTATTTATGGATGAAGGTATTATTCAAGAACAAGGAACTCCAGAAGATATCTTTGAACATCCACAAAATCCAAGAACCATCAAATTTTTATCGCAAGTAATATAAGCTTGGGCACATGCTCAAGCTTTTCTTATGGTATAATTTAATAAATTGGAGGAAATTGATATGAATTCAGAATGGTCATTAGACGTATTGTACAAGGGATTTGATGATCCTAAATTTAGTGAAGATCTAACATCTTTTGAAAAGAAGGCAAAAGAATTGGATGAACTTTCAAAGACTTTAAGTCATGAAAATGAGAAGGAAGATCTTCTTCAAATTGTTAAAGTATTAGAAGAGTTTGAATTATTAGAAAAACATTTGAGTTGCTTTGGATTTTTGAGCCAATCCACAAATACGGCGAATGCGAAAGCGGCAGCAGCCATTGATAAAGTAGCTACTATCGCAAGTACAGCCAGTAAGGCTATGGCAGTATTCTCTCGCTATATTGCGGATATGAAGGATTTAAACAGCTATTTAGATTGTCCCCAACTTTGTGAATACAAATATTTTTTAAATGATATTCACGAAAGTGGAAAATATTTGTTAAGTGAAGACGTAGAAGAGGCACTTGCCAAAATGAATATTTCTGCAGGTTCTGCTTGGGAGAAGCAACAAAGTCTACTCACAAGTTCATTGGAAGTGGAATATGATGGTAAAAAGTTACCTTTGGCATCTATTCGTAATCTAGCGTATGATGCAGATAAAGAAGTTCGTAAAGCTGCCTATGAAGCTGAACTTAAAAGTTATGCACCTATTGCGGATGCAGTAAGTTTTTCTTTAAACAACATTAAACTACAAGTGATTACCGAAGCTAAAATGCGTGGCTATACAAGTCCAATGGATATGACGCTACACCAGTCTCATGTATCCCAGAAAACATTAGATGCACTTCTAAGTGCAATGCAGAAATACTTGCCAGTATTCCATAAGTATTTGAAAAGAAAAGCTGAAATGTTAGGGTATGAAAATGGCCTTCCTTGGTATGAATTATTTGCGCCAATTGGAAAATCGGCTACGACAAGTTTTACTCCAGAAACTACAAAAGAATATTTGGTTAATCATTTTAGACCATTTTCTGATGACTTGGCCGATATGATGGAAGAAGCTTTTGACAATAACTGGATTGATTTTTATCCACATAAAGGAAAAGTTGGCGGAGCTTTCTGCTGCAATATGCCGTTTGTGAAACAATCACGCGTATTAACTAATTTTGATGGAGGACTTGGAGACGTAGTTACTTTGGCTCATGAACTTGGACATGCATATCATGGATTAAACATTGAAAGTCATAGACCATTAAATTGGGAGTATTCTATGCCAGTTGCAGAAACGGCAAGTACATTCAATGAAAATATCATTATGAATGCAGTGATTGATGAAACGGAGGATAAAGAAGTTAAACTAGGTTTGATTGAAAATCAGCTTCAAGACTTATGTCAGATCATCTGTGATATTTATTCTCGTTACTTATTTGAAAAAGCCGTATTTGACAGAAGAAGTGATGAGTTCTTATTCAAGGATCAATTAAATGAAATCATGTTGGACGCACAAAAACAAGCTTATGGCAATGGACTTGATCCAAATTGTTTACATCCATATATGTGGGTTTGTAAATCGCACTACTATTCTTCAGATCTAAGTTATTATAACTGGCCATATGCTTTTGGTGGATTGTTTGCGCGAGGCTTAGTTGTGAAATATCAAGAAATGGGTAAAGAAAAATTCGTACCTAAATATAAAGAGATGTTACACACAACAACGGTTGCATCGGTAGAAGATACAGCTAAGGTATTGGGTATTGATTTAACGGATGAAGCTTTCTGGATTTCTGCATTAGAAACCGCAAAATCAAGAATTGAAGAATTTATCGAATTGTCGAAATAATTGCTTGGAAACAAGCAATTTTTTCTGCAAAAGTTCACAAATGATGATATAATCTACTGCGTTCGAATTTTTTCAAGGAGAGATTTAATGAGTACAGAAATGTTGATGAAAAATAGAGAACGTTTTATTAAAAACGTAAACAGTAATGAGAATGGTGCAGCCGCCCTTTCTTTAAGATTATTTTGTTACGCTAGATCTATGGCAGTAAAAAACCCGTATGCAGAAACGCATGACTGGATATATGAAAACGAATTGACTAGTGCCCAAGCCAATCAATATGTATTCCGCTTACTGGATGGAAGTACAGAAAGACCATCTATGGATATGTTGATTCGTAAATTAAAAAGTGTTCGTTTGGTTCGTGATAGTGAAATGAATGGTAGAAAAATTTATGTTATCAAGTTCACGGATATCGAAATGGAAGAATTGATGAACAAGAGCATTATTGATAAGCCAAGCGAAAAGTTATTAAAAGAAAAGAAGTCTTCTGTAAAGAAAGAAAGAGAAGAAGTAGTAAATTCATCTTGGAAGGACATCTTTTTGAAAAATAGTAAAGGTGAAAACTTACAGATGTTACGTTTCTGGTTCTATATTCAGTATAATGCTAAAAAGAATGGCAGGAAATATGTTTCTAGAAGCATAGCGTTAAGTGAAAGTGCGATTGAATATGTGTATAGGGGTATTCCTAAAAGAATGGAAGTTTTGCAGGATTTATTTGCACAAATGAAACAGATGAAGCTGGTTAAAGAAGATGTAGTTAAAAACGAAATAGTAGTTCGTCCAGCTAAACTAGAAGGCTTAGAAATCAAAAATTATATTAAGGATAAGCCTGTTGATTTAATGAGCTTTAATTACACGAATGTATAAGAAAACGACGAGATTTAGATCTCGTCATTTTTACATATTTTATAATTGTTTTTGCCTGTTCGTTTTGTTTGATACAAAGCTTGATCGGCATGGCGATACAGTTCCATAAAGGTTGTTCCATCTTTAGGTGCAAAGGCAATTCCAATACGGATGGATAATTTGAAATCTTTTAATTCTTCAATCTTTAATTCATTGACTTTTTGAAGTAGAGACTGAATTCTAGATTCAGCAATATTTTCATCTTGAATTAGAATAATAAATTCATCTCCTCCAATTCTTCCAACAATATCACTCTGTCTAAAATGATTCTTAAAGAGTAAGCCCAAGTTTTCTAAGACTTTATCACCTGCCGCATGACCATAATTATCATTAACAGATTTAAAAGCATCTACATCAAGAATCAAAAAACAACAATGTTCTTTATTATTTAGTTTTGGCTTAACAGATACATTGGTGATTTGTTAATATAACTGACATTAATGATGTCTATTTAAGATTTATTGTATAGGTGTAAACGAAAGAGAGACTACACTTATGACAAGAACTTCAAAATATTTAAAC